>JBCKBR010000025.1:0-24836 GCA_038911065.1 Gaiellales bacterium
CCATCTCCGGCACACTCTCTCTGTGGCGCGACGCGTAGCAATCACCGGCATCGGCATCGTCTCGACCTTCGGCAACGAGCTGGACGCCTTTTGGGACGCGATTCTGGCGGGCCGTTGTGGCGCCCAAGAACTACTGCTGCCTGGGCTGCCACCCGTCCCTGCCGTCTGTGTGCCGGCTTTCGATAGCGATGCTGTGATCGGCAAGCGTGAGGCTCGGCGGATGGATCGTGTCGGCATCTTTGCGACAGTCGCCGCCGCCTATGCGCTTGCTGATACGGGGGATCACGGCATCTCGAGCGAGCGAATCGGTACCGCGATTGGCTGCGCGCATGGCGGTGCGGCCACGGTCGAGGAGACGCAGCGCACGCTGGCCGAGCGCGGCTTAGATCGCGTCAGCCCATTCGCGATACCACTTGGCCTCGTCAACTCGCCGGTGGCGGGAGTTGCGCGGGTGCATGGTCTGCGTGGTCCATCCGCTGCGCCGGCTACCGCGTGCGCTGCTGGTTCCGACGCGATCGGCTGGGCCTACGAACGCATTCGCGATGGACGTGCCGACGCGATGGTTGCGGGCGGTGCCGAGGCGGCGCTGGTGCCCTCCGTCTTGGCTGGCTACCTGCGGCTCGGTGCCGCCGCCTCACTCGCGCGTGGCGCCGAGGGGGCATCGCGACCATTCGACCGCGCGCGGGATGGGTTTGTAATGGCGGAGGGGTCGGGCGTGCTGGTGCTCGAGGAGTTCGAGCATGCCCAGGCGCGCGGCGCCCGCATCTATGCCGAGCTCGTGGGGTATGGGCAGTCCTGCGATGCGGGGCATTTGACGAGTCCTGACGAGACGGGTGAGGGTCCCGCGCGCGCGATTGTGGCGGCGCTTGATGATGCGGGAATTACGGCCGAACAGGTCGGCTACGTCAACGCGCACGCCACGTCAACGCCAGTCGGTGATGCCGCGGAGGCGCTGGCACTGCAGCGTGCGGGTCTTGGGCAAACCCCCGTCTCGTCGACAAAGGGACAGCATGGGCACACGATTGGCGCAGCCGGAGCTGTTGAGGCGATTGTCACGCTTGCCTGTTTTGCGCGTAACCAGTTACCGCCATGCGCCAACCTCGTCGATGCGGATGTCGATCTCAACCTCGTGCGCGAGGCTGTGGCGGCCTCGCCGGACTATGCAATGTCGACCGGTTTTGGCTTCGGCGGACACGATGCGGCGCTGGTCTTTCGGCGGGTCTAGTTGGCGGCTTCGGCTTCGAGCAGGTCTTTGGTCAGCACTTGGCGGGCCGTGAACGTCTTTTCGAGGATGCCCTTCGCGATTGACGCCTGCATACGGCCAACCGGGCTGGACGGCATCTCCCAGTCGATCTGATCAGTCAGGAGCGTGCTGCCGGTCGGCGTCTGCTCAAAGCGATGCGTGTGCACGAAGTGGAGGAAGCTCGAGTTGTCGATTAGCTCGTCGACGACGAGTGTCGGCTCGATGATCTCCGTGATGCGTATGCGCCACGGTTGCGCCGTTGGTAGGGGCGATTGGCGAATGCGCATGTTGATGATCGCACCGACGACGAGTGGAAACTCGCCCTCGATGTCCGTCACCTGCTGCGTTGGCGGCGTGATGCGTGGCACGTTGCGCGTATCGAGGTGGAACGCAAAGACGGCCTCGATTGGCGCATGGATTTCGATGGCGCTCTCGAAGATCGGCATGCGCGGCAGTATGACGTAGGGGCTAAGTCGACCCATCCTCCTCGAGGATGCGCTTCGTTGAAGCCTGGCGTTCGATGAACGACTTCTCGAGTTGCTTGGCTACGATCGGCTCTATCGCCTTGGCGGCGAAGCCGCCGGGGAGCTTCCATTCGATGCGGTCGGTCAGGAGCGTGCCGCCGTTGGACAAGGCGGAGAAGCGGTGCTCGTGGCGGAACGAAGTGAAAGGGCCTTTAATCAGCTCATCGACGACCAGCGTTGGCTCGACGAGTTCGGTGACGCGGCCGCGCCAGGTCTGCACGCCCGGAAGTGGTTTCAGCTTGACCTTCAGTTCGACCTCGCCCCCTTCGACGAGTGGAAACTCGCCGATGATCGAGACGAACTCTTGGCCCTTCGATGCAATCCGCGCCGCGTTGCGCGTGTCGAGATGGAAGGCATAGACGGATTGGATCGGGGCGTCGATCTCGATGGAGCGCTCGAAGGTGGGCATACCTGGAGTATCGCGGAGGACTAGAGATTTCGTGATGGGGGGCGGATGCCACAACCGCGCGGTTGTGATGTCCGCCCCCTAAAACCGTCTGTCGAGCGTGGTTGAATGTGGGGGGCGGACATCACAACCCCGCGGTTGTGGCGTCCGCCCATCCGCGCGGTTGTGGCATCCGCCCCCCATCACGAAATCCTCGCCAGTAATCCAACCATCAACCGCGTCTGACAGGGAAATGGGCGGAACAACTAGCTGGCGGTTGACAATCGCCGTGCGCGCAGGAGCACTGAGTGCGCATCGGCACCCGTCGCTTCGAGACCAACCCACGACCCTGGCTGGCGTGCCTCGACAAGCGCATCGCTCCAACTGCGGCGGGCCTCGCGCCGCTCGAACTCCCAACCCGCAGCGAGCAGTGCGGGACCGGCAGTGACCACGCGCTCACGCGTGGCAGCCCAAGCCTGTGCCACATCTTGGCCCAGGGTCTCAGCGCCCAGTTCGGTCAGGGCAGATGCCGCGAGTGCGATGCGATCGGACACTTGGCCCGTCGGACCCTGCGCAATCATCAGGAGCAAGGCATCTTCGGGGCGCAGCAGCGCCTCGGTCTGCTGGTCGATCTCGGCGGCGCTCAACCAGAGGCCTGCGGCGGCGCGGTCGAGCAGGATCGCCTCGTCGGGCAAGCGGTCGCGCTGGGCAAGCGCCTGCAGCGCCTCCATGCCGCGCGTGATGTCGGGGAGCAGCACGGCACAACCGGCCTGCGCCGTCGGGATCGGTTTGACGCGCAGGCGAATGCCTTGGGAAGACTCGTCGTAGCGGCGCGACAGAAAACCGCCACCCGAACCAGCCAGCGACGAGGCATCGGTCGCGACGGCAGACACCACCGGCATGCGCTCCGACAACTCTGGCAGCGGCCCAAGCGTCCAACCCGCTGCGCGTAGTTCTAGTTCAACCGCACCAACGGCTGCCGTGGGTTGGACTCGAGCGAGCCAAGCGCTGCGATCGATCGAGACGACGCCGCCCTGTGGAATCGCCCCGAGTGGCGGCTGCGTGCTGCTGGTACCCGCCGCGACTTCCGTGCTGCGCGCCCAATCCAGTGGGTCCCACGTCATGCGTGCTCCCGTTGCTCGCGTGCCTGCTTTCTCGCCTCCTGGGCGCCACGGACCGCAAGCTGGCCACAGGCGGCGTCGATGTCGGCACCCTTAGAGCGGCGCAGCGTGTAGTCGATCTTGCGCTTGTCGAGCACGGCCTGGAAACGTGCGACGCGATCGGGCTTGGACGCGGTCATCCCCGAACCGGTCGGGTTGTACCAGATCAGATTTACGTGGGTACCGCCGGGGAGGCTCGCGTACAGCAGGTCACAGAGCCGCTCAGCCTGCTCGACACGATCGTTGACCTCGTTGAGTAGGAGGTACTCGACGTAGATGCGCCGCTTCGTCGTCTTGCGATAGCGCTGCAACGCGGCCATCAGGTCCTTGATGGGATAGCGCTTGTTGACAGGCATCAGTTGGGAGCGCAGCGTGTCGTCGGGGGCATGCAACGAGATCGCCAACCGCACCTGCATTGGCTCCTTGGCAAGGGCATCAATGCCGGGGATCCAACCCGCCGTCGAAATCGCGATCGAGCGAGCACCCAGCCCGAACCCCTCGGGATCGTTTGTTAACCGACAGAAGTCAAGGACGGGCTTGAGGTTCTGTAACGGCTCACCCATCCCCATCATGACGACGTTACGGACCTTCGCGTTCGTCTCGCGCGCCGCCCGTTGCGCCCACAACAGCTGCTCGAAGATCTCGCCCTTCGTCAGCGAGCGCCCGAATCCCATCGTGCCCGTCGCACAGAACGTGCAGGCTAAAGCGCAACCAGACTGCGACGAAAGGCAGACAGTGTGGCGGTCGCCCTGCCGCATCAGCACGGCCTCGGCGGGAAAGCCGTCGGCCGTCGAGAAGCGCGCCTTGATGGTGCCATCCTTACTGCGCTGCACCTGTTCGATCGTCATCTCCATCGCGGGCGCCTTCAGCGTGAGTGCTTCGCGAAGATCCTTCGGCAGCGTCAACGCCTCGTCCCAGGAGGTGATCAAGTCACGCGTGATTGCCTGCCGCATCTGCGCCACGCGATACGCCGGAGCACCATGCTCGTCGAGTACTACAAGGGCGGCGTCAAGGTCCATAGGACGAACGCTACCTGCTGCGGACGGGACGCCCGCCGGGCTTAACCGCCGAAGACCGTTCCGGTGCCCGTGATTGCCGTTGTCGTGCCTTCTGTACTTGTCGGATCCGTCGCTGTGGACGGTGCAGTGGTGGTGGGTGGCACAGGGACCGTTATGGCAGGTGCTGTCGTTGCCGTCGGAGTCGTCACGGGCAGCGTCTCGATCGGCGGCTGTGGCGTCGGCGTCGGCGTCGGCTTCGGCTTGGGTTTCGCGGCCGGCGCAGGCGTCGTGACCGTCACCGTCGCAGGAGGTGCCGTGATGGCGGAAGGCATGACAGGCTGGCGAAGACCCGTGATCCACGAGGTGACGTAGGCGAAGGGCGGTACCGCCCATAGCCCACCCGGGTGGATTTCGAAGTGCACGTGCGGCGGGGTGCCTTGGGCGTCGCCACTATTGCCGACGAAGCCGAGCACATCGCCACGCTTAACGGTTTGGCCCTCTGTGGCGAGTGGCGAAAAACCAGCCAAATGTGCGAAGTAGAAAAGGTTGCCGTAACGATCGGCAAACCAGAAGCGGCGCCCGCCGATTGTATTCCAGCCGACACGGAAGACGGTGCCATCGTTGATCGCCAGGATCGGCGTGCCACTCGCCGCAAAGATATCGATGCCCTGATGGAAGCCCGTGTCAGCGCGTGGGGCGCCCCAATCACTGGAGTAATCGTTGACGGTCGCACCGAGCACGGGAAACAGGTATGACCCATCGAGCAACTGGTCGATACGCGTCTGATCAATTGGAGGATTGGCAGAGAAGCCACCGCCGGGTGGGTTCTGCGTTAACTCTGTGTCATACGGATCAGAGTTGATCGGTGCGCTCGCTTGGTCACTTGCCCCGGCGCCACTGTCGGAGGTCGCGTTTGGGTCGAGCGGCAGGACCGACGTGGGGTCTGGCACAGCTGCGCCCGCATCCGCATAGCCAACGAGGATCTCGGTGCCCGCCGGAATACCACGGTAGTCCTGGCGGACCCGCAGGTGCAGAGCAATCGCAAAGGTGCGTGCCGCCTGGGGGCCACGCACCGCATTGACCTGCTCCTCGACAACGAGATCGCCAACACCCGCAATCGGGACGACCAGGTTGGGTGCTGCAACAATCGGCTGGCCCGCGACAACGAGGCCCTCGACTGTCGACTGCAGCCCACTCTGCGCCTCACCGTTGATGACGGCTCCCGCAGCGGCCTGCGTCGTGATGGACGTCGCAGTCACTAGTCCGCCGAGCAGCGTGATGCCCGCCGCTCGTGTCGTCGCGTCGCCACGCGCAGCGGTCGCGTCCGCCACGACACTCGTAGTGGTGTCAGAAGCAATCACCGACGCGATCGAAGGATCGGGCTGTGTGGCAAAACCACCGCCCGCTGTGGCCGACCCACCGCGCGAGATTGCTGGAGCATGGGTAATCGCTGCGAGCCCTGGGAGACGCACCTGCAGCACAAAGCCAGCCGCTCGCCCTTCGGGTGTCGCAGCGGGCGCATCCGCAGCCGAAGCACCGAAGCCAACCGCGAGTGCAGCCAACGCAATGGTGACCAGCGCAACGACGAGGGTGCTGGAGCGGACGCGCACACCCGAAACGGTACACGGCGAAGTCCTTTTCGGGGTAGCCTTTCGGTGAATCAAACGGGAGAGATCATGGGCGACGCGATTGAAGCACACTTGGACGAGACGCGAAAGGTGCCGCCGCCCGCAGCCTTCGCCGCGCACGCGCGTATCAACGATCGCACCCTGCACGACGAGGCAGAAGCCGACTTCGAAGGCTTCTGGCTCCGCCATGCCAAAGAGCAGATTGACTGGTACCGCGAACCGACGGAATCGCTCGACGATTCGAACGCACCGTTCTACCGGTGGTTTGCCGACGGCACGCTAAACCTCTCGTACAACTGCCTCGACCGGCACGTCGAGGGGGGTGGCGGAGGCAAGACTGCGTTTACGTGGATTGGCGAGCCGGGCGACGAACGCGTGCTCACGTATGCCGAGCTGCTCGCCGATGTCGAGCGTGCAGCTAGCGCACTCAAGGCGCACGGCGTCGGCAAGGGCGACCGCGTGGCGATCTACCTCGGCATGGTGCCCGAGCTGCCGATCGCGATGCTGGCGTGCGCTCGCATCGGCGCTATCCACTCCGTCATCTTTGGTGGCTTCTCGGCAGCCGCTGTCAGTGATCGTGTGCAGGATGCGACGTGCCGGATGATCATCACGGGCGATGGCGCGTGGCGCCGCGGCCAGATCATCGCGCTCAAGGACATCGTCGACGAGGCCGTGCTGAGTTGCCCGAGCGTCGAGCATGTCTTGGTCGTCAAGCGCACGGAACAAGACGTTGCCTGGCACGACCACGACACGTGGTGGCACGACGCGATGGCGATGGCCGAGGCGCGCTGTGCGCCCGAAAAGATGAACGCCGAAGACGTGCTGTTCATGCTCTACACCTCGGGCACGACCGCGAAGCCGAAGGGCATCGTGCATACCTCGGGGGGCTACCTGCTCGGCGCGATCATGTCGCACCAGTGGGTCTTCGACATCAAGGGCGACGACGTCTACTGGTGCACAGCCGACTGCGGCTGGGTTACCGGCCATACATACGTCGTGTACGGCCCGTTGGCGAACCACACGAGCAGCATCATCTACGAGGGCACACCCGAGCACCCGTCCTGGGAGCGCCATTGGGAGATCGTGCACAAGCACAAGGTGTCGATCTACTACACGGCGCCGACCGCGATTCGTGCGCTGATCAAAGCGGGCGAGCAGGCAGTCGAGAAGTACGACATCTCGTCGCTGCGCCTGCTAGGCACCGTCGGCGAGCCGATCAATCCCGAGGCGTGGATCTGGTACCACGAGCACGTTGGCGGCGCGCGCTGCCCCATCGTCGACACGTGGTGGCAGACAGAGACCGGCTCGATCGTGCTGTCGCCGCTGCCCGGCCTATCGACGACGAAACCTGGTTCAGCGATTGGTCCGCTACCGGGGATGAAGCCCGTGATCGTCGATGAGCAAGGCAAGGAGGTGGCGATCGGTGGTGGTGGCTACCTGACACTGCAACGCCCATGGCCATCGATGCTCCGCACAATCTGGGGTGACGACCAGCGCTTCATCGACACGTACTGGAGCCGCTTCGGCAACACCATCTATTTTACGGGCGACGCTGCCCGTACTGACACTGATGGGGACATCTGGTTGCTTGGCCGCGTCGACGATGTCATCAACGTCGCGGGGCACCGCATCTCGACGACGGAGATCGAGTCGTCCCTAGTTGGCCACCCGGCCGTGGCTGAGGCCGCTGCAATCGGGGCGCAAGACGAGATCAAGGGCGAAGGCATCGCCGCGTTTGTGATCCTGCGCGACGGACAGGAGCCGACCGACGAGCTGCGTAAAGACCTTATCAACCACGTCGCGAAGGACATCGGCAAGTTTGCGCGACCCTCGCTGCTGCTGTTCGCGCCCGATCTTCCCAAGACGCGCTCGGGTAAGATCATGCGCCGGCTGCTCAAGGACATCGCGGAGGGTCGCGAGCTCGGTGATGCGACGACGTTGCGCGATCCCGCAATCGTGCTGTCGATTAAAGCGGATGCAGATCGACAGTTGGGGCGCTAGCTCGCTTCGCGCGTAACGTGCGGATCGACGAGATCAGCATCTGACCACCCACGAGGATTAGAACCACTCCGAAGGCCTGGGCGAGGATGTGGTTCGGCAGCCGCGTGGCGACCTCAGCTCCGAGCAAGACTCCAACGGTGGCACCGCAGCCCATGATCAGGGCCCCGCGCCAGTAGACGAGGTCAGACGCGCTTTGCCGCCAGGCACCCACCATCGCGAGCGGGACAATCGCTGCTAGCGACGTCGCCTGGGCAGAGAGTTGACTAAAACTGAAGACCATCACCAGTATCGGGACGAAGACGATGCCACCACCAACACCGAAGAGGCCGGCGAGCATCCCCGCGGCAAGGCCACCCCCGAGCGCGAGTGCGAGTGTGGCAGGGTCGAGTTGCATCAGATCGCCAGTACGAACTTGAGGCCGATAAGGATGACAAAGACGCCGAAGCCGAGGATTAGCCACTCGGCCGGTAAACGCTTCTGAAAGCGGATGCCAATCAGCACTCCGACTACCGCGGGCGCGCCGATCACACAGGCCGCGAGCCAGTCGATGTGGCCCGTGCCGGAGTAGCGCACCACGCCGATCAGTGCCGTCAAGATCAGCGTCGCGAGCGACGTTGCGGCGGCCATGCGGGCAGGCATTGCGGTCACGAGCAGCAGCAGTGGCACGATCACGATGCCGCCGCCAATTCCGAACATCGCCGCGAACAGTCCCGAGATGATGCCGATGCAGACGAGTGGCACGAGGCCGACGCGTCGGAACTGGCTGGCTGCTTCCACACGGCTATCGTACCGGTCAGTGACTACCGATCTTCTCGCCCCGTTCCGAACCATGCCAGAGACGAGTGCGATTCTGCTCGATGTTGATGGCACGCTCGCGCCGATCGTGGCCCACCCGGACCTCACGCGCGTACCGTCAAGGACGCTAGAAATCGTCGAGGACCTCGCAGGGCGGTACGCGCTCGTGGCGTGCGTGTCCGGGAGGCAGACCCGCGAAGTCGCGCGGCTCGTGCCCGTTGCTGGTGTCCAATACATCGGTAATCACGGTTTCGAACGGCTGGTCGGTGACACGCTGCAGTGGGCGGAGGGCGCGGCCGACTGGGTGCCGATCGTCGCCTCGACGTGCCAGGCAATCGGTCCGATCGCGGCCGAGGTTGGCGCATGGGTCGAGGACAAGGGTGCGACGCTTTCTATCCATCTACGCGAGGCACCCGACGTCGAGCTCGCGCGCGCTGTGCTCGTCGAGCGCGCGGTGCCAGTCTTGACGGCAGCCGGTCTCCGCTGGCGGTTTGGCCGGATGACACTCGAGGCGCAACCCCCGATTAGTGCCGACAAGGGCACGGCGATCGCAGCGTTGCTGTCCGACTACCCGGTCGTCGAGCGGTCGCTCTATGCGGGCGACGACCTGACCGATCTCGACGGCTTCCGGGCCGCCGACGTGGCAGTCGCCGTCCAGTCAAACGAGACACCCGAGGAACTGCTTGCCGCTGCGGATCTCGTGGTCAATAGCGTCGAGGGGCTCGCGACGCTATTGATGGAGCTGTGACATCAACGGTGCGTAAACTCGTGTCACACTGCGCCCGTGTCTGAGCCCGATAATCTGCCCATCCGTCGCGGCGATCGCACCCCCGAACGCAAGGGCGCGCAGGAGCTGACAGACCCAGCCGCACGCGCGGTCGGGTTCCCCAGCCTGCCAGGCAGTCGCGTCAAGACGATCGCGCTTGCACTTGCAGTCGGTCTGGTGCTGAGCGATTCGTCGATTGTCGTGCTCGCGCTGCCCGATATTCTCGCACGCTACAGCCTGACGATCGGGGAGGTCTCGTGGGTCTTAACGGGCTTCAACATCGTGCTGGCACTCGTCGCCGTACCTGTCGCCTATGTCGTGCGCAGACGCGCACCCGGGATCCTGCTCGGAGTTGGCCTGACGATCTTTGCGGCGGCGTCGCTCTTCTGCGCACTCGCCCCGTCATTCAACGTGTTGCTCGCCGCGCGCGGAATCCAGGCCGTCGGTGGTGCATTGGCCGTGATGGCAGCACTCGAGATTCTGCCGACGTTGATGGGCTCAGAACGCAGCGCGGCGAAGGTCTGGGCTACAGCCGGCGCACTCGGCGCGGCCTGTGGGCCGGCGCTCGGCGGTGTTTTGACACAGCTGATCTCGTGGGAGGCAATCTTCTTCATTCAAGTGCCTGCGATCCTGCTCGCGATTCCGACGTTGCGCGCGGTGACGCACACCAAGCGCGTGCCCGCAGGACGGCCCCATCTTGCCGCCAACGCCGCGCTGCTCCTGCTCAGCGCCGGACTGACGGCCGCACTCTTTCTGATTGTGCTGCTCCTGATCGAGGGCTGGCAGATGGCGCCGATTGCGACCGCGCTGGTCGTGTCGGTGATGCCTGTCTCGGCGATTATCGGTGCTCGCCTGTTCGGCGGGATCGGCTCGTTGCCGGCGCGCGCAGCGGCAGGCACGATCCTGCTGGCCTCCGGGCTCGGTGCGCTCGCACTGATGCCATCGCCGAGTTGGTGGTGGACGATTCCGCCGCAGATTGTGATCGGTATCGGCTTGGGGATCACAGTCGAGGCATTGACCGACGCCGCATTGCACGGCCGCTCACCGCAGGCTGTCCACGGCGGCTGGACGTTGGCGGTCCGCCATGTTGGGCTCGTACTTGGCATCGTTGCACTGACGCCCCTCTTTACCAGCCAGCTCGCAAACCAGCAGGCGCAGGTCGAGCGCACCGGCGTGCGCTTGCTGCTCGACTCGTCGCTGCCGCTGTCAACGCGCGTCACACTCGCTGCGAAGCTGGGCATTGTTGTCGAGGAGGCCAATGGGCGGATTCCGAACATTGCGGATGTGTTCGGAGATAGTCCCACCGATCCAACAGAGCTCGCGGCCTGGAACAACCTCGAATCGCAGTTGAGCCATGCGATTCGCGAAGCCGGAACGACCGCCGCGGCCTGGCCATTCTTGGCCGCCGCCGGTCTTGTTTTGCTGGCTCTGATCCCGATCGGGATCGGTCGGCGCCAGATCGATCTCTGACGCTACACGTTGCGTCTCAGGTAGGTGGGTAACTGCGCGCCGCGCACGCAGAAGCGTGCGTTCGGTATCTTTACCTTTGATGTACAACGTAAAGATCAGCAGCAAGCATCAGATCACGATTGGCAAAGAGGCGTTTGAGGCCGCAGGCTTTCATGCGGGGGATATCGTCACGGTGCGCGCGACTGGCCCGGGCCGCGTGGAGGTCGTAAATATGACGTCTGTCCTCAAGAAGTATTCGGGTTGCCTCTCCAGTGGAGGCGAGTTGCGCCGCGTCATTGAGGAGATGCGTGACGAGTGGGATTGACCATGCTTGACACATCGGTTCTGATCGGGCTGCTCGACCGGGATGACGTGCTTCATGCCGCATCCGCGCGCGCCGTCGAGGTGGAGGTAGAGAAGCATCAGCGCCTCGTAATTTCTGCTGTGACCTGGACCGAGCTGCTGACGGGAGGAGAGCTCCTGCGTGGAAATACAGCAATGGAGCACGAGTTCATCAGTGATGCAGGCGTGCTCATCCTCAACGTCGATCGTTCGGTGGCAGAGCGGGCGGCGGAACTCAAGGTTGCGTACATGAGGAAACGGGGTGGGAGATTGAAGACTCCCGACGCCTTGATTCTCGCGACAGGATCGGTTTATCCTGGCGTCGACCGGGTCCTCGTGGCCGATGCACAGTGGGCGAAGATCCCGGCGATCGGCGTGACGCTCAAACTCATCACGAGGTGACAGCGCATCGTGGGTGCCCCCGGGGTATACGAAGAATGGCTCGGCCCACACACGTCGGGACCGAGCCACGCGACGCGTTTTTAGCCGACCGAGACGACGGGCGTTGGTGGCTGTTCGCCGCGCAAGATCGCGATCGCATTCGTGGCCGCGAGCACGCCCATGCCCGTACGCGTCTCGATGGTCGCTGAGCCGAGGTGTGGAATCAGCACGACGTTCTCGAGCGTCAGGAGACCCTCGTTGACCTTCGGCTCCTCCTCGAACACGTCGAGGCCAGCACCCTTGATCTCACCGTTGCGTAGCGCCTCGACAAGCGCTGCCTCGTCAACAACTGGGCCTCGCGTCGTATTGATCAGGTACGCGTCGTCGCGCATCTGCTTGAAGCGCTCGGCATCCATCAGGTGCCGCGTCTCTGCGTTGAGCGGGCA
The DNA here is from genome assembly GCA_038911065.1 of Gaiellales bacterium. Classification (GTDB taxonomy): domain Bacteria; phylum Actinomycetota; class Thermoleophilia; order Gaiellales; family F1-60-MAGs149; genus F1-60-MAGs149. The sequence continues at coordinate 12,119 of JBCKBR010000025.1, forward strand.
GTGCAGGCTGACGACATCGGCCGTCTCGAGCAGTTCGTCGAACGAGACGTACGTCGCGCCGAGCTCCTGCACGACCCTGGCATCGGCCTGGCGGCGACCCGAGTAGATGATCTCCATGCCGAAGGCCTTGGCGCGGCGGGCCGTCGCCTGGCCGATTAGGCCCAGCCCAACGATGCCCAGCTTCTTGCCCTGCAGGCCCGTGCCGAGCATGTAGAACATGTTCCAGACCCACGGCGTCTGCGAGCGGATGACACGCTCGCCCTCACCCAGCCGACGCGTTGCCATCAGGATCAACGAGAACGCGATGTCCGCGGTCGCCTCCGTCAGTACGCCGGGCGTGTTCGTAAACCAAATCGACTCGCGCGCGGCAATCGCCTTCGTATCGACGTTGTCGTAACCGACAGCGACGTTTGCGACGACCTTCAACTGCGGGCCCGCCGCATCGAGCACCTGATCATCGATCTTGTCGTGCAGCAGACAGACAATTGCCTCGGCACCCTTGACGGCATCGAACAGCTCCTCGCGTGTCAACGGACGATCGTGCGGCGAGAGCCAGACATCGCCGGCCTCTAAGAGCAGGTCCAGCGCTGGCTGCGGGATACGGCGGGTGACGACAATTCGCGGGCGGCTCACGCGGTCATCTCCTCGAGCAAACCACGCATCGCCTCGATCGCCTCTTGGATGTTCTCCAGGCTGTTGGCGTACGAAAGACGCAGGAAGCCGTCGCCGTACCTGCCAAACGCGGTGCCGCTGAGGACGGCGACGCCGGCCTCCTGCAGTAGACGGTCGGCGACAACCTTGCCATCTTGGCCCGTGCCCTTGACGTTCGGGAAGGCGTAGAACGCGCCCTTCGGATCGCGGCAGGTGACGCCCGGCAGCGAGTTGAGCCCCGCAACCACGGCGACACGTCGACGATCGAACTCGGCCATCATCGCGTTGATCTCATCGCGCGGGCCCGTCAGAGCAGCAACACCGGCGAGCTGGGTGGCGGGGGCCGTGCAGGACACGGAGTTGATGATCAGACGCGTGATCGGCTCGCGCAGGGCCGTCGGCAGCGACGCGTAGCCGAGACGCCAGCCCGTCATCGCAAACGTCTTCGAGAAGCCGTCGAGCAGAATCGTGCGGTCCTGCAGGCCCTCGTAGCCGGCGATCGAATCGTGCTCGGCATCGCCGTAGAGCATCTCCGAGTAGACCTCGTCGGAGAGGATCCAGCAGTCGTGGTCGGCGAGGACCTTCGCGATCTCCCCGTTGAGCTGCTTGCTGATGTAGCCACCCGTCGGGTTTGCCGGCGAGTTGAGGATCACCATCTTCGTCTTTGGCGTCAGGCGCGAAGCAAGATCCTCGGCGGTAAACGCGAAGTCGCTGTCCTCCGTCAACGGCAGCGGCACCGGTGTGGCACCGACCCACTTGATTGCCGACTCGTAGATCGGGAAGCCCGGGTTCGGGTAGATGACCTCATCGCCCGGGTTGCACGTTGCAAGGATGCCGAAGAACAGGAATGGCTTCGCACCCGGCGTCACCACGATGCTGTCGGGAGAGACCTCGAAGCCGCGATGGTTCGTCAGGTGCGCAGCGGCAGCCTCGCGGAGGGCGGGAATGCCGGGAGCGGGACAATAGTGGGTCTGACCATCGCGCAGCGCCTTGGCGGCTGCCTCGACGATGTGGGGTGGCGTATCGAAGTCGGGCTCGCCGATCTCGAGGTGGATCACTCGCTTGCCCGTGGCCTCGAGAGCCTTGGCGCGGGCGAGTACCTCGAAGGCGGTCTCGGTGCCGAGTCGTTCGAGTGCAGTTGCGAGCGTAGGCATGGTTCTTCTCCGGACGGAATTTGTTGGCTAAACGCGGAGGCGCGAGCCGGTGGGGTCAAAAAGAGGTTCGGTGGAGACGGCACCCTCGACCTCGCGGTCGAAGATCCGCACTGCGACCCGCGTCCCCGCGGTTGCCTGCTGCGTAGGAAGATACCCGTAAGCGATCGACTTGCCAACTGAGTACCCGAAGTTGGCGCTCGTCACATAGCCCACCTTGGCGCCATCGATCAAGATCGGCTCACCGCCGAGGGCAGCCGCATTTGGGTCGTCGAGGACGATCGGGACGAGTCGCTGCTTACTACCGCGCACCCGCTCCTCCAGTACGGCCTGCTTGCCGATAAAGGCTGGCTTCGTCATGTGCAGCGTAAAGCCAAGGCCGGATTCGTCGGCCGTGTAGTCGGTGTGCATGTCGACGCCGGCAAAGCGGTAACCCTTTTCGATGCGGAGCGACTCGAATGCGCCACCACCCGCGGCAATCAGACCGTGCTCCTTGCCGGCCTCCATCAGCCGTTCCCAGACCCATGAGCCGTACTCGCTCGGGACATAGAGTTCCCAGCCCAGCTCGCCCGCATACGAGATGCGCAAGGCGAGCGCGGGCACGTGCTCGATGTGGATCATCTGCGCGCGCATGTATGGGAAGGCCTCGTTCGAAAGATCCTCGGGAACGAGCGGTTGCAGGATCTCGCGCGCGTTCGGGCCCCACAGGCCGCTGACCGCCCAGGCGCTGGTAACTTCGCGCATCCGGACCGAGTCGCCCTCAGGCAGGTGTGCGCGAAGCCAGGCGAGATCGCGCGGGCCCGAGCCGCCACCGGTGACGATCAGATAACGATCGCGGGCGAGCCGGGTGATGGTGATGTCGAAGACGACTCCACCATGGGGTGTGAGGCACGTGGTGTACGCAATCTTGCCGAGGGGAATATCCATCTCGGAGGTGCAGATGCGGTTGAGCCACTGAGTCGCGCCCGTACCCTCGATCTCGACCTTGGTAAATGGCGTCAGGTCGAAGAGGCCGGCGTGCGAGCGGGTATGTGCATGCTCCTTGCCAACGGTTGGCGACCAGAACTTCGACTCCCACTCGCCACGCACCTGCGTGTGCTCGGGTGCGGGCAGCGAGGCATTCGTCTCGAGCCATTGCGGCCGCTCCCACCCAGCGTTCTCGAACATCACCGCACCACGCTCGGACACCCATTCGTGCGAGGGCAGGCGCCGCAAGCCGCGCGCGATTTGCGTCGGCTCGAGCGGGTGGATGATGGCGTAGACCTCCGCGTACTGCTGGCTGCCACGCGCCGTCACATAGGCCGGCGATGAGTGGTGCGGTTGAAAGCGGTCGGGGTGGGCCCCACCGAGGTCGAGCCCGACCGGCTGGCCCAGCATCTGTCGGACCACCGCCTGTGCCGCACCGGCAGCCTGCGTCACCCAGATTGCCTCGGCGAGATACAGACCCTTCGTATACGACGACTCACCGAGCAGCGGGTTGCCATCGATAGTAAAAGAGAAGTGCCCGTTGAATGTCTCCTCGAGACCCGCAGCGTGCACGCGGGGCATCAACGTGCGCGTCGCGTCCCACGCATCGGCGAAATGGTCTTCGCTAAAAGCCCCCTGAGCAGTCTGGTGCCCATCGGCCTCGCGCTCAAGATCGGTAATCGCAATCGGTAGCGGGTCATGGGCATAGGAGCCAATCCCCATCCCTTGCCAACGCTGGCGGTAATAGACATCGCGGTCCTGGTGGCGGATCATCGGTAGTACCGATTCGACAGGACCACGTTCGAGGCCCTCGATAGGAGCACTCCAGGCAAAGATATGTTCGAGCGGTTGGAGGGGGATCGGACGGCCAATCATCGTCTGCAGTTCGGGACCCCAGAGGCCGCCAGCGACGAGCAGCTGTCCGCAGGTGATCGCGCCAGTGACCGTCTCGACGCCGCGAATGCGATTGTCAACGATCTTGACGCCTGTCACCTTCGTGCTCTCGAAGAAGCGCACACCCTTCTCGCGACACCATTCCTGCAGCGTGTGGCACACCGTCACGGCGCGACAGAGCCCGTCGGTGGGGACGTGGTAGGCCGACAGAATCGCGCTCTCTTCGAGCAGCGGGCAGAGTTCGATCGCCTGCTTGGGCGTGATGATGTGCCCCTCGAGACCGTAGGCCATCGCGGCGTTGCGGCGGCGCTCGAGCTCGCGCACTCGCTCAGGCGTTGTCGCAACCTCGAGGCTGCCGACAGCAACCCAGGCCTCGCGATCCGGCGTGTTGTACGAGTCGTAGGTCTGCGCACTCCACTGGGCGAGCGTGCAGAGCAACCGGCTCGTGCCCGTCTGGAAGACAAGGCCGGGAGCATGGTAGGTGGAGCCGCCTGTATGGCTGAGTGGGCCCTGGTCGACAACGACGATATTCGTGACACCGGCCTGGGCGAGCTCCCACGCGGCGGACGTGCCGACAATGCCGGCTCCGATGATGACGACGTCGGCCTTGGTGTCCATGCGCGTCACGCTCCTTGCGTGGCGCCACCCGCGCCAATCGGGGTTCCGTTGATCAGCCGATCCAATTCGGCTTCGAGCCCGACCTCGCCGGTTTCTACGACTTCGAGCGGCAGACCAAGCACCTGTGCTGCGCGCACCGCATCTGCGCGCAACTTCTCGCTGGGAACCTGCGCAAGCCAGACAACGCGGTGGTACTCACGAAAGTAATCGTCGCGCAGCTCGGGGTGCCGGTCCAGCCCGAGCTCTTGCACGACGAGCCGGTCAAAGCCCTTGATCAGTGCGTCCGTCAGCAGATAGGTTCCCGGCTCGTCAGCGAACAACTTGGCTAGGCGCTGCTCGCCAGCAAAGACGTCGTAGCAGTGCCCGCCATGGAGCCGCTCCAGCCCGAGCTCGTCGAGCACGTCATCGAGCGCGCCGTACGTGCCACAGTCGGCATAGGCAATAGCGATGCGGTCGTACTGGTCGCCGAGTGCTGCCACCTTTGCACGGACGCTCGGCGCGATACGTTCGGGGTGGTTGTGCAACAGCGGTGGCAGGGGATAAATATCGACGCTCCAGCCGCGCCGCGTCGTGACAGATTCCACGTGTCGGGTCAGGGCACCACACGTGATGACGGCGACATTAGCCATGCCTACACGGGGAATGCGAGTTCTTCCATAAAGCGGTCGTTAAAGTCGCTACGGTCGCTCAGTTCGACGTACTCGATCTCGTTGATCAAGGCCATGCCGGCATGGCGCTCCTGGATTGAGAGGATCGCCATCTTGGCGCCCTCGCCGGCGACGTTGCCGGCACTGATGATGCGCGGGATTGGCAGCTTCGGCACGAGACCGATCCGAATTGCGCTGGCAGCCGACAGATACGAGCCGAACGACCCGGCGAGGAGCACCTGCTGGATGTCGCCCACCTCGATGCCGAGCTCGTCGATCATCAGCTTCCAGCCCGTCGCGATCGCAGCCTTGGCGAACTGCAGCTCGCGCACGTCGCGTTGGGACAAGAAGACGGCTTTTTCGACATCCCCGACCGTGCCCGCCCAATGCAGAATAAAGACGCGCAGGCCATCAATTTCGACGAGGCGCGGCGCCAGCAGTGGCAGCTTCTCCTTTGCCTCCTCGTTGGGGATAAACTTGCCAGAGGAGTCGAGCAGTCCGACCTTGACGAGCTCGGCCACGGCATCGACGAGACCCGAGCCGCACATGCCGATCGGTTCTACGTCGCCGATCACACCGAGCTCGACGCTGTCGTCCGTGATCTTGACCACTTCGATCGCGCCATCGTCGGCCCGCATGCCGCAGCGAATCGAGGCAGCCTCGAAGGCAGGTCCCGCGGGCGCGGCCGTCGAGACGATGCGATCCTGGTTGCCAATCACGATCTCGCAGTTCGTGCCAATGTCGATAAAGAGGCGCAGGCGGCGGTCGCGGTCGAGACCGCTGGCGAGGATGCCAGCCGTGATATCCCCACCGACGTACGCGCCGAGCGCTGGAAAGACCGCAGCGGGTGCGTTCGGGTGGATCCGAATGCCAAGGTCGGTCGCGCGTAGACCCGTGAAGGACTCGCTCGTCATGATAAACGGTGCGATGCCGAGCGGTTCGGGATCGATCCCAAGCACGATCTGCGTCATCGTCGCGTTGCCAGCGAGCACGACCTCGTAGACCTCTTCGGCGTTGACATCGCCAGCGGCAAGCACCTCAGCCGTCAACTCTGCCAGTGTCTCGTGCGCGAGCTCTTGCAACTTGCCGAGCGTGTCGGGGTCCATCATCGTGGCACTGATACGGGCGATCACGTCGGCACCGAATGGTTGCTGCTTGTTGAGCATGCTGCGGACCGCGACGGGGGTGCCCGTGTCGAGGTCGAGCAAGTTGACGACAACCGTGGTGGTGCCGAGATCGATCGCCATTGCAAAGCGGCGCGCAGTCGTGTCGCCTGGCTCGATCGCGATCAGCTCGTCGTCGGCGATCACTGCGGTGATCTCGAAGTTGGCATCGCGCATGATCTTGCCGAGCGTGCGCAGCACGGTGATCGTGGTGTGCAGCTCGAGATCCTCGATCGCGTCGTACACACGCTGGATGTCGGTGCGTTGGTCCGACAGCGTTGCCTCCTCAAGCACGAGGTGGCGCTTGACGATCGACGGGCGTAGGATCACCTGCCGACCAACACCAACCGTTGCGGCCTTCGGGCGCGTCTGCAGCGGCGGCACGTCGATCGTCAGATCGTTGGTCGTGACGATGCGGCAGGCGAGTCGCCAACCCTCGCGTAGCTCGTCGGGGCTAAACGCGCGCGAGTCGAGCTTCGACAGCGGCGCATCGCCGTCTATCACCTGCACCTTGCACTTGCGACACGTACCGTGACCACCACAGGTCGAGTCGATCGCGATGCCATTCCACGACGCGGCGTCGAAGACCGTGACCCCGCCCGGCACCTTGACGTCGATGCCGCTCGGTGCGAAACGCAGGTGAACGCGTGCAGTCCGGGCGACGCCCTCTTCGATCTCTTCTGCTGCGCTCATCCGGTCGTTACCGATGGCGGCGGGCGGTAGTGGCCAATCCAGCCGATGCCGTACTCGTCCTTGCCGAGCATCACGTCGGAGCCGCGCACCGCTGCCACGCACTCGGGGCTGCGGGCATCCATAATCGCGCTCGTCAGGCCCGCACCCGCCGCCATCGCGAGGAACGTGCCGTTGAGCGTGTGGCGTCGCGGCATGCCAAACGAGGTGTTGGATGCGCCGAGCGTGGTGTTGAGACCAAACTCCGACTGGATCGCCTCGAGTGTTTTGAACAGGTGGTAGGCCGACATCGGCTCGGCGCCAATCGGCATCGCCAACGCGTCGATCACGATGTCTTCCATCGGGATCTCCCACTTGCCGTGCACGATGTCGACGAGGCGCTTGCAAAACTCGAAGCGCTCCTCCCACAAGACGGGGATGCCCTCCTCGCCGTTCGTCAGGCAGATGATGGCGGCGCCATGTTCCTTGATCAGCGGCAGCACCGCTTCGATGCGATCCGTTTCGCACGTGATCGAGTTGACCAGCGCCTTGCCCTTGTACGCGCCGAGGCCGGCCTCGAGCGCCTCGATCACGGAGGAGTCGATGCAGATCGGCAAGTCACAGCGTTCTTGAGCCATCGTCACGGCCTGCACCATCAGTGCTGCTTCGTCGGAAAACGGCTCGCCCATATTGATGTCGATGATGTGCGCGCCACCCTCGATCTGCTCGTCGATGTCGATCAATACCTGCGAGAGATCGCCGGCACGCAACTGGTCCTGAAAGACCTTGCGGTTCGTGGGATTGATGCGCTCGCCGATGATGCAGAACGGCTGATCAGGGCCAATCGTGACGGTCTTAGACGGCGAAGATACGGTCGTGTGCATGTGTCTCCTTCTCAAGGCGGGGCTTGATCCCCAGGTCGGCGCAGAGCCGTGCGATCGACCCATCCTTGCAGAAATCGATGAGGTGCAGTCCGCGTACGCCCGGCAGGGCGAGCGCATGGCGGGATTGTTCGAGGACGAGCTGGTAGGCCTCTTCGGCCACGTCTTCAGCATCGGCGACGCGCGCAATAACTTCCGCGGGGACGCTGATGCCGGGCACTGCGGAGTCCATAAAGCGCAGTGCGCCGGGCCCCTTGAACGCCACGACAGTGGGGAGGATCGCGCAGCGCTCTGTAAAGCCGCGCTCGCGTAGAGCCGCGACGAACGCCGCCAGACGCTCGGGGTGGTAGCAAATCTGCAATTGCAGAAAGCGCGCGCCGGCAAGGACCTTCTTGGCGGCACGCTGCGCCCGATAGTCGAGCGGGTGCGTGCCCGGGTTCTCGACGGCGCCGATTACGAGCTTCGGCGCAGGATCGATCGCGCGGCCCGATAGGTAGCGACCCTCGGCCAACGACGCAGCCAGGCGGATCAATTGTGGGCCGTCGAGGTCGAAAACGCGACGCGCCTCGGGCTCGTCACCCGCGGTGACATCGTCGCCGGTCAAACAGCAGATGTTCTCGACGCCATGCAGGGCGACGCCCATGATGTCCGCCTGCAGGGCAATCCGGTTCTTGTCGCGGCAGACAACCTGGAGGATCGGCTCGACACCGACGCGTTGCATGGCAATCGCCATCGCCACGTTCGAGGCGTGGGCGTGTGCCGTAGTGTTATCCGTGGCATTCATCGCATCGCACCACGGCGCGACCTCGGTCAACTTGGCCTCGTAATCGGCCAGCGTGCCACCATCCATCACAGGCGCCTCGCCCGTAATGATCAGCTGGTCGCCAGCATCAATCAGGTCACCAAGGCGCGACATCTCAGGCCTCGGTCTCCGACTCGTCGACGGCAGGCGTCCAGCCGGCCGGCGTTACTCGATCCCGTCCCGACTTGAGATTGAGCCACGATGAGGTGCCTTTGAGGCGGTTGTCGACCGGCGGGCGCAGATTGTTGAAGTGCTCGCGCCACGGCTCGGGCAGCAGCGGCAGATTGCGCGAGCGATCCTCCGCCTTTACCCATACACACCGCATCTCGGGCTTGACCTCGCAATGCCCATCCTCGCGCACGCCGCCACACGGACCGTTCCGCATCGTCTTCGGGCAGGTCATCGGGCACGTCATGCCCGTGTCATGCAGCACGCACGCACCGCACATCTGGCAACCCCAGATTGGCTTCTTGACAGCGTGCTCGATGGCGGAGATTAGCCCCATGCGTAATCTCTAGGCCAGCACGGCAACAGCGCGCTTCTTGGCGATCAGTTCCTTGGAGAGCTTGACGGCAGCCGAGGCGTCGGCGGCATAGCCGTCGGCCTTGACCGCATCCGCGTACTCCTGTGTGACAGGGGCACCCCCGCAGAGGACGATCACCTTGTCGCGCAGGCCAGCCTTCTCGAGCGCGTTGATGTTCGCCTTGAACATCGGCATCGTCGTGGTCAGGAAGGCGCTCATGCCGACGATATCGGGCTGATGCTCCTCAACAGCGGCGATAAACTTCTCGGGGGAGACCTGGACGCCAAGGTCGATGACCTCGAAGCCGGCACCCTCGAGCATGATGTTGACGAGGTTCTTGCCAATGTCGTGCACGTCGCCCTTGACGGTGCCCATCACGAACTTGCCGATCGTCTGAACGCCCGAGGCAGCCAGTAGCGGACGCAGCACTTCGAGGGCACCCGCCATCGCCTTACCGGCGATTAGCATCTCGGGTACGAACCAGTCGCCGCGCTCGAAGCGGGCGCCGACCTCTTCGAGGCTCGGGATCAGCGCCTCGTACAGCAGCGTCTCCGGCGTCATACCCAGCTCGAGGCCCTGATTGGTCAGTTCGATCACGGCGGGGCCGTTCCCGACCATCGTCTCGTCGTAGAGCTTCTGAAGGATCTCTTCAGGTGTCATGCCGCACCCTCCTCAAGGTGTTGATGGCTGAGTCGTACTGTCAACTCGTCCGCGGCGCAAACGAGTAGCTTCCCGATCTGCTCGTAACGATCGGGGGTGATGCGCATGCTTGGGCCGGCGAGTGCCAGGCCCGTGATGACACGCAGGTCGGGGCCACGGACGGGAGCGCCAATGGCGATCAGACCGGGCTCGATCTCTTCGATGCTGATACCCCAGCCGCGCTCGCGGGTGCGCTCGAGCTCGCGGACCAGATCTCCACGCACCGTCAACGTCTTGTCGGTGAGTGCCTCGAGTGGGCCCGTGGGAAGCGTGACCGCGCCGAAGGCAAGAAACGTTTTGCCGACGGCGGAGGCGTGGAATGGCACGATGCGTCCGACCCAGTTAGTCGACCCGAGTAGGTAGGCGCCCTCGGCCTGCGCGATTTGCTCGACGCCGCGCGAGGTCGGGATCGAGAGTGTTGCGGTCTCGCCCGTTGTGGTTGCGATGCTCTCGAGTAGGTCGCGGGCGAGGTCGGGCAATTGGGGATCGAGTCGGGTGCGTCGCGCATAGGCATCGATCGCTGGACCTGCCTGCAGGCTGCCATCGTCGGGGTCGCGGCGTAGGAGTCCCTGGCGTTCGAGCGCACCAACCAGACGACTGGTGGTGCTCTTGGGGAGGTTCGCTGCCTCGCTCAACGCGCCCACCGTCATGCGACCTTCACCCTCGAGCACATAGGTCAAAATACGTGCTGCGCGGTCGATCGCTTGGGTGCCAGTGGGTGCGGTAAATGTTTCCATTATGTGGAACTTGCGTTTCGCATGGTGAGTGTACGATAATCACCCCATGCGCGTCAAGGAATTCGCGCACCCACGTTTGGAGGAGTCCCATGTTCGTTAATACGTCGCCACGCTATGAGATCCTCTCCGAGGAGGCGCTGGAGGTGCTCGACAAGGGCTGGAAGCGCATCGTTTCCGAACTGGGCATCGAATTCATGAGCCCGTGGGCGACGGAGATGCTGGCGGCCGCCGGCCAGAAGGTCGAGGGCGACAACGTCAAGTTCGACCCGGAGTGGGTGCTGGCGCAGGTCGCTAAAGCGCCGATGCAGTACGACGTGCACGCGCGCAACCCCGAGAACACGGTCACTATCGGTGGCAAGAACATGGTCTTCTCCGGCGTCTACGGACCACCCTTCGCCATGCGGGGCGATTGGCGCGGCAACGGCACGATGGAGCACTTCAACAACTTGGCGAAGCTCTGCCAGGTCTTCCCCGAGATGGACTCGGCCGGCGGCGTTATCGTCGAGCCGGACGACGCGGCGATGGATTCGCGCCACCTCGACATGACACTCTCGCTGCAGACGCTGACAGACAAGATCTATATGGGCAACGTCGTGCGTGGCGAGAACGCCGAGGACTGTCTGAACATGGCGGGGATCGTCTTTGGCGGACGCGAGGTTCTGGAAACGAAGCCCGTGATGATCTCGCTCGTCAACTGCAACTCGCCGCTGCGCTGGGACGACCGCATGCTCGACTCGATGCGCGTCTACTGCCTCGCCAACCAGCCCGTGTTGTTGACACCATTCCTGCTGATGGGCGCGATGTCGCCCTGTTCGATCCCGGCGACGCTTGTCCAGCAGATGGCTGAGGCCTTTACCGGCATTGCCCTGGTCCAGCTGATCCGCCCCGGCTGTCCGGTTATCTTCGGATCGTTCCTTTCGAACATCAACATGCAGTCTGGCTCGCCCTGCTTTGGCACACCCGAGGCGGCAATGGGCCTGTTCGCGAGCGGCCAGATCGCCCGCAAGTACAACTTGCCGTTCCGTTCTGGCGGCGGCTTTACGTCGAGCACGATGCCCGATGCGCAGTCCGCCTACGAGGCAATGATGACGATGATGCCGACCTTCCTGTCCGGCGTCAACTGGGTCATGCACACAGCTGGCTGGCTCGAAGGTGGTCTCGTCTCGAGCTACGAGAAGTTCATCATCGATATCGAGATCCTGCGCATGTTGCAGGAGACCTTTAAGCCGCTCGAGATCAACGAGGAGACGCTGGCCTTCGGTGCGCACGAAGAGGTTGGGTCCGGTGGTCACTTCCTCGGCGCGGCCCACACGATGGAGCGATTCCGTGACTGCTTCTACCGCCCGCTGTTGTCGTCGTCCGAAAACTACGAGCGTTGGATGCGTAATGGTGGGCACGATGCTGCTGAGCGCGCCGGTATGATCGCAACGCAGAAGCTCGAGGAGTACGTCGAGCCACCGATGGATCCTGCGATGCGCGAGGAGCTCGAGGAGTACGTCACTCGCCGTCGCACCGAACTCGGCGACTAGTTCCGTTTGACCATGGTTTTGGGGTAGGGGCCTCCGTAGCACAGCTGCGCACGCCAGCAGATATTTCAGCGACACTGTGCAGGTGACCACTGCTCCGCATCTACCGACGTCGATGCTGGCTGCGAGTGCGCGCCGTGCGGTGACGGCCGACTCGAAGGCGGCTGATGCGTATCGAGAGATCAAGGACATGATCGTGTCGCTCGAGCTACCGCCTGCTGCGCTGCTCGATGAGCGCGGGCTCGCGGAGCGGCTCGACGTTGGACTGACTCCCGTGCGGCAGGCGTTGCGGCGGCTGGAGTGGGAGAGCCTCGTCGTGATCCTGCCACGGCGCGGCACGCTTGTCGCCGATCTCAACGACAGCGATCTAGAGCGCATCTACGAGCTGCGTTCTGTGCTCGAGCCGCAGGCTGCGGGGCTCGCGGCCGAGCGTGGTTCGCAGGGTCAGCGGCAGGCGCTGGCGCAGATCATCGAACGCATGCATGCCGAGCTCGCGCAGAAGACGCCGAGTCGGCGTGGCCTAATCGCTCTCGACCGCGAGCTGCATCGGCTGATCTGGGCGATGGCGGGTAATGCGATGCTCGAGCAGACGCTCGAGTGGCTGTTCTCGCATGTCTTGCGGCGTTGGAATGTCAGCATCGACCGTTCCGAGTCGCTCGGTACGACGATGGAGCTGCACGACATCGTGGTGGCGGCGATCGTTGCGGGCAGTCCCCAGCAGGCGCGCGATGTCATGCGTCGGCATGTTGCCGACTATCAAGAGTCGCTCCTCACGTAACTGCAAAAACGGA
>JBCKBR010000026.1:0-24413 GCA_038911065.1 Gaiellales bacterium
CCCGCAGAGTTCGGTACGGTTGCCGGCGAACGGGCGTGGCGGAATTGGTAGACGCGCCAGGTTTAGGTCCTGGTAGGGGAAACCCTGTGGAGGTTCAAGTCCTCTCGCCCGTATGGCAACGATTGGGTCGGATTGTGATCCGGATCCTTTAGGATGCCCTCCCCTGAATGGGGCCGATCCGCCGGAGAATGTGACGCATGGAAACTGTCGTAGAACAACTCGAAGAGAACAAGGTCAAGATCCGCGTCGAAATGGACGCCCACGATGTTGACCACGCGTTCGCTCACGCGCTCGCCGATCTCGCCAAGGATGTACGAGTCCCCGGCTTCCGCAAGGGCAAGACGCCACCAGCGGTGGTGCGACAGCGTCTCGGCGAAGACGCCGTCCGTGACGAGGCGTTGCGATCGCACGTCAAGGGCTGGTGGAAGCGGGCCTGCAGTGCTGCTGGAGTCGAAGGCATCGACCAACCCGAAATCGACTGGGAAGATCCACTGATCGAGGGGCAGGGCTTCGTCTTCACCGGAATCGTCGGCGTGCCACCGAAGGCCAGTTTGCCAAAGGACCTTTCTCTCGAGGCCGTGCAACCGGTCGTCGAGACGAGTGATGCTGTGATCGACGAAGAGATTGAGCGCATCCGCGCCGCGGGTGCGGCCTTCGAAACGATTCCTGCTGCCGTTGAAGCAGGACACCAGGTGTTGGTCGATATGAGCGGAGCCGTCGACGGCAATGTGATCAAGGATGCGCAGGCAACCGACCTCCTTGTCGAAGCGGGCGCTGGACGCCTCTTGGAGGAGTTGGATTTCGCGATCATCGGTATGCGCGCGGGTGAGCTGCGCGAGGTGGAGATGACGCTACCCGCAGAACAGAAGCCGAAGAAGCTGGCGGGACGACAGGCGACCTTTACAATCACCGTCAAAGAGGTTCGCGCTCGGGTGCTTCCCGAACTCAACGACGAATTCGCCAAGCAGATGGCGGGATTTGACACGCTCGCCGAACTGCGCGAAGACCTCAAGGCGGGGCGCGAAGTGACGGCGGCACGCGAGGCTGACGGGCAGTTCCGCCGTAATGTCCTCCAAGACCTCGGAGCCCAAGCTGTGGTGGATATTCCACCCGTGATGGTTGGTCGACGAGTTGACGACCGTTTGCAATCGATGGCGCGCTCGCTCGGGCAGCAGGGCATCAAACTCGAGCAGTACATGCAGATGATGGGTCGTGACATTAATAGCCTTGCGATGGAACTGATGCCCGAAGCCGAGCGTGAGGTACGAGAAGAGCTAGCACTCGACGCTTACTCCGAGGCCAACAAGATCACGGTCAGTGACGAGGCGTTGCGTGCGTTCATCGCCGAGCAGGCAGCCGACGAGAGCGAGCCCGAAGAGGTGATTGAGCGGATCATGTCGGACGCGCCGATGCGTGAGGATGTGCGCCGCGACCTGCAGTTGCGCGACGCTCTCGATCATGCCGTCGCGGCAGCCAAGACGATTACGCCCGAAGCCGCCGAGGCTCGAGCCAACGCGCGCAATCCGCAAGACCCACCAGCGGCGAAGACGGAAGAGGGGACGCCCGATGACGAGTCTCCAACCTCCGAGCAGGAAAACTAACCACCCGTACCGAAAGGTCATATCGTGAGCCCACTGGTCCCCATGGTCGTCGAGCAGACGTCGCGCGGCGAGCGCGCATTCGACATCTACTCGCGCCTCCTCAGCGAGCGCATCATCTTCCTCGGTACGCCGGTTGATGACCAGATTGCAAATTTGGTAGTCGCTCAGTTGATCCACCTCGAGTCGGAAGACCCGGATAAGGACATCTCGCTGTACGTCAACTCGCCTGGCGGCTCGGTCTATGCCGGTATGGCGATCTACGACACGATGCAGTTCGTCAAGCCCGACGTGCAGACAATCTGCGTCGGCATCGCCATGTCGATGGGCGCGTTTATTCTCGCCGGTGGTGCCAAAGGCAAACGGATGTCACTCCCCAACAGTAAGATCCTGATCCATCAGGTCTCTGCCGGGTTCCAGGGACAGGCCACCGATATCGAGATTCATGCCCGCGAGATCATCGATATGCGGCACAACCTCGATCGCCTGCTCGCGCACCACACGGGTCACTCTGTTGAGAAAATCAGGCAGGACACGGAGCGTGACAACTTCATGAGTCCGCTCGAGGCGCAGAAGTACGGCATCATCGATCAGGTGATCGAGCACCGCTAATGACGCGTGCGTCGGACACGGGGGAGCAGCTGCTCTGTTCGTTCTGCGGCAAGTCGCAGCGACAGGTGCGCAAACTGATTGCCGGTCCGGGCGTTTACATCTGTGATGAGTGCATCGATCTCTGTAACGAGATCATCGACGAGGAGTTGAAGGCACCAACGTCGCTCGAGCGACGTTCGTTGCCGGCACCACTCGAGATTTACGGCTCCCTCAATGACTACGTGATCGGACAGGAAGAAGCCAAGCGCACGCTCGCGGTAGCGGTGTATAACCACTACAAGCGCGTGCGGATGGCAGCCGAGAGCGAAGATGAGATCGAACTCGGCAAGTCGAACATCCTGTTGCTCGGTCCTACTGGTTGCGGCAAGACCCTGCTGGCGCAGACACTGGCGCGTACGCTCGATGTGCCCTTCGCCATCGCAGATGCCACCGCACTGACCGAAGCGGGCTACGTCGGTGAGGACGTCGAGAACATCCTACTCAAGTTGATCCAGGCTGCCGATTTTGATATCAAAAAAGCCGAGACCGGGATCATCTATATCGACGAGGTCGACAAGGTCGCACGCAAGTCCGAGAACACATCGATTACGCGCGATGTCTCGGGTGAGGGTGTGCAGCAGGCGTTGCTAAAGATTCTCGAGGGCACGGTTGCATCGGTGCCGCCGCAGGGCGGTCGCAAGCATCCGCACCAGGAGTTTCT
This sequence comes from Gaiellales bacterium, assembly GCA_038911065.1. GTDB lineage: Bacteria > Actinomycetota > Thermoleophilia > Gaiellales > F1-60-MAGs149 > F1-60-MAGs149. Next base: position 2,911 of record JBCKBR010000026.1, read on the forward strand.
ATCGATCGACACGACGAACATCCTCTTTATCTGTGGTGGCGCGTTTGCCGGGTTGGATCGCATCATTGAGCGGCGCGTCGGCAAAACTCACGTGGGCTTCGCTGCTGAAATCAGCGAGAAGCGACAGATTGAGTCTGCCGCCATGCTCCAAGAGGTGCTGCCGGAAGACCTCGTCCAATTCGGACTAATCCCGGAGTTTGTCGGTCGCATGCCAATTATTAGTGCGGTGCACCAGTTGAGCCGTGAAGATCTCGTGCAGATCCTCGTCGAGCCGAAGAACGCCTTGACTAAGCAGTACCAGCGCTTCTTCCAGTACGACAGCGCCGAGTTGGTCTTCCACGAGGACGCGCTCTGGGCGATTGCCGACAAGGCCCTCGAACGCGAGACGGGTGCTCGTGGCCTTCGCTCGATTATCGAGGCGGCACTCACCGATGTGATGTTTGAGCTTCCCTCGCGGTCCGATATTGCGCGTTGCGTTGTGACGCGCGACACGATCGAGCGCGGCACTCGCCCGACACTCGTGACCACAGGCGGACACGCGGTGGTCGACGTGCCTGCCGAAGAGTCTGCCTAAGTCTCTGCGATGGCCGGTCCCGTCCGGATCAATCGCTACCTCGCCGCTGCTGGCTTGGGTACTCGCCGTGAGGTAGAAGGTTTGCTGCGGACAGCGCGTGTGACGTGTAACGGCTTGCGGTGCAGCGATCCGTCAACACGCGTGCGTCTCGGCGACTTGGTACTACTCGATGGTCGCGAACTCCCGGCCGGTATCGGGGGAGTGGTCTACTACCGCGGGCGTGGCGCTGCGCTCGCCATCGTTCATCCCGGAACGCTCTATCCCGTGCTACCGCTGCCATCCGTGGCCGATGGCATAGAGATCCTATTAGCAGACGAGAAACTTGCCCTTCGGCTCAGCAATCCACGGTTTCCTCTGGCAGCACAGATGGGAGCCGGTGGCCGCCGCCTGCGCCTTGGCGGTATCGGACTTGACGAATTGCAACCCGGCGATTGGCGGCCGCTCTCGCCCCGCGAACTGGCTCGTCTCCGGCGTGGTGCTCGCCTCCCGCCCACAGCGGGGTAGCCTACGTCCATGAGTAGCGGCTTTATCGGCATCATCACGTTGGACGTCCGCCTGCCAGAAACTGCCACACCCAAGGATCGTCTGAGTGCGATGGCAAAGCTTCGTTATGGTCTGCATGAGCGGTTTGGCGCGTCAGTCGCCGAGTTCAGCAGCCCTGATACGCCGTGGCAGGCATCCATCACCGCAGCGCTCGTGCAACAGACGGAGCAGACCTGCACGATGCGAGTCGCCGAGTTGGGGCGCTGGCTCGAGGAGGGCGAAGTGACTGTCACCATTACTCAGGTGCGCACGATTACCCCGGAGGAACTGGCATGAAGCGCGGCAGCAAAGAGCGTGGGCGGCGCATCGACGGCCTGTTGCGCGAAGTGATCAGCGAGAAGATTGCGCGGCTCAGTGACCCCAGACTCCGCGGTGTGACAGTCGTCGAGGTGCGAGCGTCCAAGGACACCGCCGTGGCCGACGTCTTTGTGCAGTTGCATGGCAATCAGAAAGTCAAGACAAAGGCGATGGCGGGACTCGAGGCGGCGCGTTCCGTGCTGCAGGGAGCCATCAATGCGGAACTCTCGTTTCGCAACACCCCGATCCTGCGTTTTATCAACGACGAGTCGATCGATCGTGCGAACCGTATCGACAGCTTGCTGCGCGAGCATGCGCCGACGGAGACGGAGCCAACCGAATGAGCGCGTCGGTAGAACTGACGGCCGTGGCGCGCACGTTGCAAGCAACCAAAAAGGTCGTCGTGGCCTGCCATGAAGCGCCCGATGGCGACGCCTTGGGTTCGCTGATTGGCTGTGGCACCGCGCTGCGTCGCGGAGGCTGGGACACTGTCCTCTGGGCACCCGGCGACACACCGCTGCCTGCAGACTATGCCTGGCTTGGCTACGACGACGTGGTGCGCATGCCACCCGCAGATCTCTCCGAACGCCTGCTGCTCGCACTTGACTGTGGATCGGCTGCGCGGCTTGGAGTCGACGGGCCCGCCGCGCTGACAACGGCAGACGCAACCATCAACGTCGATCACCACAGCGACAACACGCAGTTTGCCAACTTCAACCTCGTCGATGCAACTGCGCCCTGCGCGAGCATTCTGGTCCTGCGCCTGCTCCGTCTGCTCGAACTGCCGCTCACCCCCGACGTCGCGACAGCACTCTACGTCGGCATTGTCACGGACACGGGTCGTTTTCAGTTTGCCAACGCCACAGCGGAATCGCACACCGAAGCAGCGGCCCTGATCGATGCCGGCGTGGCAGTCGACGAGGTCTTTCGCAACCTCTACGAAGGCAAGCCGGCAGCACGAATCTTGCTCCTCGGCCGCGCGCTCAGTACGCTGCAGGTCCGACAGAACGGGCGCCTTGCAGTGGCCTGTCTGACGATCGCAGACCTCGACGAAACAGGTGCGCAAGAGGCGGACTCCGAGGGCATCATCGACCACTTACGTGCGATCGCAGGCATTGAGGTAGCGGCGGTTATACGCGCGACGCGTAGCGGAGCAGGGTTGGTGCAGAAGTGCTCGCTCCGGAGTGCACAACCATCGATCAACGTCGCTGATATCGCCCACGCCGCAGGGGGTGGTGGCCACCCACTCGCTGCGGGCTTTGCCCTGACAGGCACTGCAGACGATGTCATTGCATTGATCGAACAGGAGATGGCCGGTGACTAGTCCGGCCCCCGCTGGTGTCCTACTCGTGGATAAACCGGCAGGAATCAGTTCGTTCGGAACGATCGCGCGCCTGCGGCCCACCTACGGCAAGAAGATGGGGCACGCCGGCACGCTCGATCCGTTCGCCACCGGACTCTTGGTCGTCTTGACGGGCCGGGCGACGCGGCTTGCCTCCTATCTCGTTGGCCTCGATAAGTGCTACGAGGCCACGGTGCAGTTCGGAGGCCGCTCCACAACAGAAGATCCGGAGGGAGAGATCACGCACAGTGGTCTTACGACGACAGCGGCCCTGGTCACTGCCGCATTGCCCGCACTAACTGGGGCAATCGAGCAGATTCCACCAGCTGCCAGCGCGATTCATATCGATGGTGAACGCGCCTATCGGCGTTTTCGACGGGGCGAGACCGTGACGGTGCCGGCACGCCAGATCATCGTCCATGCGTTCTCTCTGATGCACTTCGACGTGCAGCACCAACAGGCCACGATCACCGTTGAATGCGGTTCGGGTACGTACGTACGCAGCCTCGCACGCGATCTTGGAGAGATCGTTGGCACGGGCGCCTACCTGACACAACTACGTCGCACCCGCGTTGGTAGCTTCGACGTCGCGCAGGCGGCCCTGCCCGACGTAATCAACGCGGGCCCGCCCGCGACCGTCTCGTGGCTACCAGCCACTGCGGCCGTCCCACAGTTGCCGCGTGTTGTGCTCGACGACGTCGCCAGTCGCGCCATCAGCCACGGCGAACAGATTGCAGCCGACCCCGCAATTGTGGGTCCAACAGCCCTACTTGGCAGTGACGGCACGCTGATCGCAATCGGCGATGCCCTCGACGGCAGAATTGCGCCATCGCTCGTGTTGGTGCCAGCCTAGTGTCGCCGTTCTATCAGGGCACGGCGGAGGTCCCTCCTGGACGGCGTGCGGTCGCGCTTGGCACCTTTGACGGGGTGCACCTCGGCCATCGTGCAGTTGTAGCTGCGGCTTGTGCTGCCGCTGCACGACTCGACGCAATCGCCTGCGCTGCCACATTCCATCCGCGCCCGATTACGGTTCTCCAACCGGGGACCCCGGCGGCGACACTCGCCGGCGTTACACAGCGTGTACGCCTACTCGAGCAGGCGGGTGCAGAGGACGTCGTGCTCGTGCGCTTCACTCCCGCGATCGCGTCCCTCAATGCCGCTGCCTTCGTCGACGAGATTTTGGTCGAACGGCTCGGGGCCGTCGCTGTGGTCGTTGGTACAGACTTTCGCTTTGGACGCGATCGCGAAGGCAGCGTCGAAACACTGCGCGCGCTTTGCTCTCAACGCGGAATCGAAGTGGAGGCGGTCACGCTGCTCGATCGGGACGGTCAGAAGATCTCTTCTTCACGGATTCGCCACTGCCTGAGAGAGGGCGATGTCGAGGAGGCCGCGACGCTCCTCGGGCGGCTTCCATCGATCGAGGGTACGGTCATTCATGGCGACAAACGCGGTCGTGAGATTGGCTTTCCGACAGCGAACATATCGGCGGTGCCGGGCCAACAGCTGCCCGCCGAGGGCGTCTACGCTGGGTGGGGGGTGATCGCGCCTGGTGAGCAACGAATAAAAGCTGCGATTAGTGTGGGAACGAACCCCCACTTTGGCGATGTCAGCGGGCTACGGGTCGAGGTACACCTGATCGACTATCTCGGCGGAGAGTTGTATGGGCAAACGATGCGCGTTGAGTTCGCAGCACGCTTGCGTGGACAGGCGACGTACGATGATTCCCCAGCCTTGGTTGCGCAAATCGCGAAGGATGTGGCTGATACGCGTCACCTGCTGAAAACCACGATTCCGTCAGTAAACTGAGCAGATGCGGCGTTGGCTTATTCTCGGTTTGCTGCTGCTTGCCGGGATGGTACCGACCACTGCGCAGGCACAGATGCCGCGGATCGTTGGCGGCAACGTCGCGACGCCCAGCAATTGGGGTTTTGCCGTGGCGCTGGAGACCTCCTACGGATCACAATTCTGCGGTGGCTCACTGATCGCGCCACAGTGGGTACTGACCGCAGGCCACTGCCGTCTCTATTCGGCCAGAGCTATTCGTGCCGTCACGGGCAGAGCCGACCTTGATAGTTCGGACGGTCAGGTCCTGCTCGTCGACCAACAACTGCGCCATCCGCGCTATCGCGTGCCGGTGGTAGGAGCACCGCTTGACGACCTGATGCTGGTCCGCCTGGCGACGCCGAGCACGGCGCCGACCGTAGCGCTGACGACCGCAGCGCGCGCACCCGCCACGGGGACGCTGCTGCGCGTCGCGGGCTGGGGGAGCACGGCATACAACCCGAAGCAGGACTCGTACGCGCTCGGCTCGTCACGCTTACGGCAGACGGCAGTCCGCATGTTGTCCTTAGCAACGTGTAACACGGCATACGGCGCGAGCGCATTCGACGCGGACAGCATGGCGTGTGCTTCGCTGCCGGGGCAGGATGCCTGCAGCGGTGATAGTGGGGGTCCCATGGTCGAGGGCAGTGGCGCCTCGGTTGCATTGGTGGGCGTCGTCTCATGGGGGACAGGTTGTGCCCTGCCAGGCTATCCCGGTGTCTTTGCACTGGTGGCACGCAACCAGTGTTGGGTAGACTCGGTGATTCGACCGCCAGCGAGTCCCTCCACGATCACTGCAGCCGAAGACACGGCGTCACTAACGATCAACTGGTCCTGGCAGAAGCCCTGCGATGACGCAGCCAATCCGGAGCTATTCCGGGTTCGCGTCGCCGAGACGGGACAGCTTATTGAGACGACATCCGAGCAGCGCCTTGTCGTGCTCAGTGGCCTCACCGACGGAGCGACCTACACGGTCTCGGTCAGCGCTGTCAATCGAAACGGAGAGAGTGCAGCGCAAAGCGTCACCGCCATCCCACATGCCACACCGATCCACGATCTGCGAGTGATCTGGTCTGCGTATCGCACAGCGACGCTGCAGTTTTCGCTCGACCCGAATAGCGCCGATCGACAGTGGCGTGTCGAGGTGGGAGCGGACCTCCGCTTCACGCCCCGACCATGGCAGGTGGTGGCAGCCAATGCTGCTCCCGTTGCAATCACCATGATCGTGCCCAACCTCGCGATCGATCGTCAGATCGATCTGCGCATCGCAGTCACCGGTGCGACCACGCTCGCTACCACCACTGCACCGTTGCAGCTTGCACAACCGCTGCCTCCAACGCGTAGCGGGCGGGTGCAACTGCGCGGAACCGGTGTCGTCGGAACCCTGTTGTATTGCGATCTAGGCCAATGGCGTGGGACGCGACCTCTGGTCGTGACACGCGCCTGGACACGTGACGGAGTGGTGATCGCGGGTGCCGTGGGCTTGACGTTGCGCCTGCGCAGTGCCGATGCGGGCCATGCCATTGCCTGCCGCCTTGGCGTGTCGGGACCGGGTGGTAGGGCACGCCAGACTGCCCTGCCCATCGTCGTAGCGCCAAGCTAACCCTGGCGCTGATCGCGCGGCGCCTCTTCTCGAAGCCGGCCGAGCCTAGTTGAAGGTGGCGTCGGACTCTTGCTCGACATGGCGCCGCGCCACGCCATCCTCGTGGGCAGCTTGGGCGACCGCGCGAGCGACATTTTCGACGACCTTGCGGTTGAATACGCTCGGCACGATGTAATCGGGGGCAAGCTCATCACGGGTAATCACGTCCGCGATCGCCTTCGCCGCAGCGATCTTCATGCCCGAGGTGATGCTGCGAGCTCGCACATCGAGCGCCCCACGAAAAATACCCGGGAAAGCCAACACGTTGTTGATCTGATTGGGATAGTCACTGCGGCCAGTGGCCATTACCGCCGCGAGCCCCTCGATCTCCTCGGGCAAGATCTCCGGCGTAGGGTTGGCCATGGCAAAGACGATTGGGTCGGCTGACATGCTGCGCACCATGTCGATCGTGATCGACCCTGGTCGAGAAAGCCCGATCACGACATCGGCGCCGCGCACCGCATCGGCGGCAGTGCCGGTCAGATCGTGCGGGTTCGTCCGCTCCGCATACCGTTGCAGTGCCGCGTCGAGTCCGGGGCGTTGTCGACACACAATCCCGTCCACATCGCAGCCAACGATATGGGTAGCACCAGCGGCCAGCAACATGTCGGTGACGGCCGTACCGGCGGCACCCGTACCGATAATCGCGATGTGCACATCGGGCAGGCTCTTTCCAACCACACGCAGCGCATTATGGAGGGCTGCGAAGACCGTCACTGCGGTGCCGTGCTGGTCGTCATGAAAGACGGGAATATCGAGCAGTTCCTGCAGCCGAGTTTCGATCTCGAAGCAGCGCGGCGCAGAGATATCTTCGAGGTTAATGCCACCAAAGCCTGGTGCGAGTGCTACGACACAGGCCACGATCTGGTCGGTGTCCTTGGTATCGAGACAAATTGGCCAGGCATCGACGTTCGCAAACTCTTTGAACAGCATCGCTTTGCCTTCCATCACGGGCAGCGCCGCAGCGGGACCAATATCACCGAGACCGAGCACGGCCGTGCCATCCGTCACAACAGCGACCGTGTTGCCCTTCGATGTCAGGTTCCAGACGAGATCCGGCTCGGCACTAATGGCCTGTGATACCCGCGCAACACCCGGCGTGTAGGCCATCGAGAGGTCGTCACGCGAGCGGATCGGGACCTTCGCCGCCATCTCGATCTTGCCGCCCTTATGCATCAGGAACGTTCGATCCGACACGCTCACCACGCGAATGCCATCGATTGCGCGAATTGCTTCGACGACGCGGTGGCCATGATCTTCGTTTGCGCAGAGCACGCTGATGTCCCGCACGACCGATCCTGCATCAACACGCACGAGGTCAATCGCGCCCAAAATAGCATCGGCATGGCCGATCGCAGCAGCCACACGGGCGAACTGTCCGGGCTCATGGGGAATCACCGCACGGATCGTCAAACTGTATGACGCAGAGTGGTGCATGGCCATGTTCGCAGCGTAGCGTGACCCCTGCCGTCTAGGCTCTCCCTATGCCAAAGAAGGCCTCCGAACTCGATCTCAACGATGGACCCGCTCGTGACAGCCGTCTGTTCTTGGTCGACGGCAACTCGCTCGTCTATCGGGCGTACTACGCGCTACCCGAGGATTTCTCAACCAGCGAAGGCTTTCCGACCGGCGCGCTCTTCGGTTTCTCGAGCATGATGCTCAAGCTCCTGCAGGACTACACGCCGTCGGGCGTCGTCGTCTGTTGGGACGAGAAGCCGACCGAGCGGCTCGCGCTCCACGAGGGCTACAAGGCATCACGAAAGCCCACCCCGGAGCTACTGAAGCAGCAGCGCCCGTATTTTCCAGAGCTCGTCGAGGCCTTCGGCTATCGCAACCTCAGCGTCGTCGGGCGTGAGGCCGATGATGTGATTGGCACGCTGACACGCATCGCCGACGAGGCGGGCATCAAGACCTGTGTCGTCTCGACCGATCGTGATGCGTTTCAGCTCGTTAGCGACCGCGTCTGTCTGATGATGACGCCACGCGGCATGACCGATGTGCTGGTGTACACGCCGGCTCGCGTCGCCGAGCGTCTCGGTGTGCCACATACCGCTGTCCCCGATCTGATCGGGTTGAAGGGCGATACCTCTGACGATATTCCCGGCGTACCCGGCATCGGCGAGAAGACGGCTGCCGAGCTACTCGTCAAGTACGGCACGCTCGAAGGCGTCTACGAGCACCTCGACGAAGTGACAGGGCCGAAGCGGCGACAGTCACTCGAAGACAACCGCGAAGAGGCCTTCCGCTCGCGCGAACTGGGCACGATCGTGCGTGATATTCCCGAGCTCGCGGGTTTTAACCCCGCCGGCGAAATGGGTCAGCCACCCGATCGCTCGCGTCTCGCAGAGCTATTCCGCAAGTGGGAGATGCATGCGCTCCTGCGTCGACTCGACGAATTGGAGACGCTGCTGCCAGCGCTCACCCTCGACGCACCGATAGCGTCCGGACCCAGCAGGCGCGGTGTAGTGGCAAAGCTGCCCGCACTCGCAGCCATGCTCAATGACTGCGACGAAGCAGGGATTGCTGTAGCCGATGGCTGGTTTGCTGTCTCGACCGATGCCGGCGATTGCGTAATCCCCGTTGCATTGCCCGGGCTCGCAGCAGCAATTGACGTTGTCGCCCTGATCGCCCACGACGCGAAGGCGGTGCTCCGTGCGGTCGGTGCTGAGACGCTTGCGCCCGCCTTCGATACCGCTCTCGCGGCGTACTTACTGGATCCCGGCAGGAGCGGCTACGCCTTCGACGACTTGCTGCGCGAGTACGCCATCGGAATTGACACCGCGGGTGAGGGAGCGGAGGCGTTGCGCCAGGCGATCGGGGTGCGACAGCTGCGTGAGCCTCTCACTCAGCGACTGCATGAACGCCGCCTGCTTGCGCTGCTCGCCGATCTCGAGTTGCCACTCGTGCCCGTGTTGGCCAAGATGGAGCGGGTTGGGATTGCCATCGACGTGCCCAAGATTGAGGCGATTGGCGACCGCTGCGCCGTGGAATTGGCAGAGCTAGAAACCGAGGCGCACCGCCTTGCCGGAGGAGCATTCACGCTCGGCTCGCCGAAGCAACTCGGCGACGTGCTCTTTACACGGCTGGGGCTGCCCGTCGAACGCTCGGGCAAGACCGGTCCGTCAACCGACCGCAGCGTGCTTGCCAAACTTCGCTCTCGCCACCCGATTATTCCGATTATCGAGCGCTGGCGTGAGCTATCGAAACTGCTCTCGACCTATCTGCGCGCGCTTCCCGAGGCGGCCTCGGGCGATGGTCGCATCCACACGACCTTCTCCCAGCATACGGCCGCCACGGGACGGCTCTCGAGCACCCACCCTAACCTGCAAGCGATTCCCGTCCGCACAGCGATTGGGCAAGAACTCCGACAGGCCTTTATTGCGCCGCCTGGGCGACAACTGATCTCCTGCGACTACTCGCAGGTGGAGTTACGGATTCTGGCTCATCTCTCGCAAGAACCCGGTCTCGTCGATGCCTTCCGCCGCGGCGATGACGTCCACCTAGCGACGGCCGCCGAGGTCTTAGGGAAGCCGGTACTTGAGGTCTCCAAGGAAGAGCGTGACCGCGCCAAAGCCATCAATTTCGGCATTATCTATGGCATCTCTGCCTACGGGCTCGCGGACCAACTCGAGATCGACCGCAGCGATGCGCAGGACTACATTGACCGCTACCTTGGGCGCTATCCCGCGGTACAAGCGTTTATCGCTGCAACGATCGACGAAACCAGGGAGCGTGGTTATGCACTAACGCTGCTGGGCCGACAGCGCCCCATTCCCGAGCTGCGCGCAACCAACCGGCAAGTGCACCAACTGGGCGAGCGGTTGGCGATCAATTCCCTGATTCAGGGCAGCGCCGCCGACATCATTAAGGTTGCGATGATCGCCTGTGATCGTCGTCTACGCGACGAGGGTCACGACGCCGCGCTTGTCTTGCAGGTGCACGATGAGTTGGTCTTCGAGGTCGCTACCGCTGCTGCACCTGTGGTCTGTGCGCTCGTCGTGGAGGAGATGATCAACGCCTACGCACTTGATCCTCCGCTGGTCGCTGACGCCGGCGTCGGCGCCACCTGGGCTGCCGCAAAGGAGTAGGACGGAGGGCATTGTCAGGTTGTTGGGATGTGGGCTCTGGGATGATGCCGGGTATGGATGCGAATGCTGATGTGCGGTTCCCTGAGTACCGGTTTCTGGCAGTCATTATCGGTGAGGTCGTCTGGTTGCGGTACCGGTTCGACCTGAGCTTGCGCGTCATTCCTGCTTTGGTGGCCAGGAGTGGGATCGTGGTCAGTCACGAAACCGTGCGCCAATGGTGTGAGACGTTCGGTCCCGATTATGCGAAACAGGTTCGGCGCAGGCGACCCCGGCTTGGGGACAAGTGGCATCTGGACGAGATGGTGATCCGTATGAACGGGGTGCAGCATTATTTGTGGCGGGCAGTGGATCAGCGCGGCGTTTGTCTGGGGGTGCTGGTAGGCCCGCCGCCGTGACACGTACGCGGCGCGTACGTTCCTGCGTAAGCTGCTCAAGTCCCCCGAGTACACTTACGAGTCATGATCACCGACAAGTTGCGTTCCTACGGTGCCGCGAAACGCCACGTCATGGCCTCGGTGGAGTACCGGCAAAGCAAATATTTGAACAACCGGGCCGAGAACTCCCACCAGCGCACCCGACAACACGAATACGCGATGCGCCGCTTCAAATTTCCCCAGGGCACGCCTCACGGTTCTGTGCCGTCCACGACCAGATCTATCAGCATTTCCGGCCACTCCCAGCATCAACTCGACGCGGCTGCCCACCGCGCGATACTGCACGACCGTCACACCACCTGGAACCAGATCACCGGCGACCTGCTCACCCAGGCCGGGGTGCGGGAGTGCAAAGATGGGCCTACAGTCCCTCTCGCGAACGCCCCGAGACGACGGAGGAGCCCAGATGCCAGAACTTACTAGGCGTCAGTTCTTAGCGGCAGGATTGATCGCGACCGGTGCCGCCGCACTGAGTCCTGCTCTGATCGGCTGCTCGCCATCTGAGTCGACAACTGCGTCGCCGCCGTTTGACGAACTTCGAGGACTCTTGCGAGGCAAAGTCATATTGCCGTCGGATTCCGGATACGAGCGAGGAAGTCTGCCCTGGAATGCACGTTTCGACTCTGTCCGCCCGCTCGCTGTGCTGAAGGTCGCGGACACTAATGATGTCGCTCACGTCGTCAACTTCGTGCGCGATCACAACGTTGCGTTCGCCGTGCGAGGCGGGGCCCACAACTACGCGGGCTACTCCACATCCGACGGTGTTTTGATCGATCTCTCAGCGCTCAACACTGTGGCGCTTGCTGCAAGTGGTGATGAAGCACAGATCGGCGGGGCGACCCCGAACCTCGCGATGTATCAGCAGCTATTTCGCCGTGGGAAGACGGTTCCCGGTGGAACGTGTCCAACGGTTGCGGTCGGTGGGCTCACGCTCGGGGGAGGCGTGGCGCGGTTGTCGCGTCGGGATGGTCTTACCTGCGACAGTGTGATCTCGCTGGAGATCGTGACGGCCGATGGCAAAGTCCGCCAGGTTGATGCCGCGTCGGACCCCGATCTCTTCTGGGCCTGTCGAGGTGGCGGGGGTGGCAACTTCGGGATAGTCACCGGGTTCAACTACCGAACAGCTCCCGCGGACATGCCATTCACAATTGGTAACATTATCTTTCCCATGTCTTCGGCCGGGCGCGTCGGTCCGACCTGGGAGCAGTGGGTAGCGACTCTGCCGAATCAAGGCTTCAGTTACATAAGGCTCATCAACGGGAAGCCCGCAGATGGTGCAACGATTGTGATCAATTTTTCATTCGCAGGGTCGGCAGGCAAGGCCAATGAGTCCGTTCGCGAGTTCCTCGGAGAAGTCGGAATCAAGCCGCAGGCAAATACGGTGGAGACGGGCGGGTTCTATGACGGAATTCTGGGAGCCGCGTGCGCGGCACTCAGCGCCGAGGAGTGTGGCTACCAGCAACTCACCGACGCCGGGACCAACGAGCGCCCCGCGATCTATGTCAAGTCAAATTTCGCGGAATCAGCTTGGCCTAGTGCTGCCTACGAAGTAATAGCCAATGCGTTGCAGGCACGTCAAACCGACCCGGCGATGACACCGCCCGAATTCAAGACCGGTGTCAACGCCGGTCGAATTTCATTCGAGTCGCTTGGCGGAGCTATCAAGAACGTGAGCCCTACCGCGAGCGCTTTTGTGCACCGCAACGCGAACCTGCTCTGCCATTTTCAGGCGCGCTGGAGTGCGTCAGCACCTGCTGACACTGCGGCAAAGAACATGGCATGGCTCAACGAGACGTACAGCGCTTTAGGTCCCTACCTGTCCAACACTGCGTATGTGAACTATCCAGATCCCCTATTGCAGGACTGGCAGGACCAGTACTACGGCGAAAACCTCCCGAAGTTGAAGTCCGTGAAGTCCACATACGATCCGGGCAACGTATTCAGTTTCGCGCAATCGATCCCATTGGCCTAACCAACAGGGGGTGATCGCTGCCCTCCCGAGTGGGGGCATTGTCAGGTTGTTGGTCGGGTTTGGGGCATGAACCGTCTCAGGGGCATTGTCAACTTGTTGGAGAGCGGGATCTGGGATGATTTCCGGGTGGATGTGAATGCTGATGCGCGGTTTCCTGGGTACCGGTTTCCGGCGGTCATTATCGGTGAGGTCGTCTGGTTGCGGTACCGGTTCAACCTGAGTTTGCGCGACATTCCTGCTTTGGTGGCCAGAAGCGGGATCGCGCTCAGTCACGAGACGGTACGTGCATGGTGTGAGACGTTCGGCCCGGACTACGCCGGGCAGGTTCGGCGCAGGCGACCCCGGCCTAGGGATAAGTGGCATCTGGACGAGATGGTGATCCGTATGAACGGGGTGCAGCATTATTTGTGGCGGGCAGTGGATCAGCGCGGCGTTTGTCTGGGGGTGCTGGTGACCCGCCGCCGTGACACGTACGCGGCGCGTACGTTCCTGCGTAAGCTGCTCAAGTTCTAGGAGTACACCCCACGGGTCATGATCACTGACAAGTTGCGTTCCTACGGTGCCGCGAAGCGCGAGGTGATGGCGTCGGTGGAGCACCGGCAAAGCAAGTATTTGAACAACCGGGCCGAGAACTCCCACTAGCGCACCCGGCAACGCGAATACGCAATGCGCCGATTCGCCTCACCAGAACACGCTTCACGGTTCTGTGCCGTCCACGATCCGGTTTACCAGCATGTTCCGGCCACCCCAGCATCAACTCGACGTGGCTGCCCACCGGGACACACTCACTGACCGCCACGACACCTGGAACCAAATCACCGGCGACCTGCTGAGCCAGACGCACTCAGTCGCGGCCTGAAACAGGCCCCCGATCGGCACTCCCGCGCGTCCCAAGACGGTTAACACCCAAGACGCGGCGAACAAGTTGACAATGCCGGACGGAGGTGTACACCCCGCGCCGCAGCCGGAACCAAGCGAGATTGGTATCGTTTCGCACGTTATCGAGCCGCCCGGCTTATATCTGATAAGGACAGTCCTCTACCGATGCCACAGACCAAAGAAGAGATGATCGCCGACGATCCCAGTGTTTGGATCGAAGTTGACGGCGAAATGATCCCCGATTACGACGCCACAATCACTGAGTTCGAAGAAGGCGACGTCGTCACGGGCAAGGTCGTGCGGATCGATAAGGACGAGGTCCTAATCGACATCGGTTACAAGTCAGAAGGTGTGATTCCTGTTGCCGAGTTGTCAATTCGGCGATCCGTCGATCCGGCTGACGAGGTCGAGATGGGCGAGGAAGTCGACGCGCTCGTGATGCAGAAGGAAGACGCCGATGGGCGTCTGATCCTCTCCAAGAAGCGTGCCCGCTTCGAAAAGGCCTGGAAGCGCATCGAGGCCGCCGCAGAGAGCGGCGAGCCTGTTGATGGGTTGGTGATTGAGGTCGTCAAGGGCGGCCTGATCATCGATCTTGGCGTGCGTGGTTTCCTGCCCGCGTCGCTCGTCGACATCCGTCGTGTCCAGGATCTTGAGGAGTTCCGGGGCCAAGAGTTGCGCTGCAAGGTGATTGAGCTCAACCGCTCGCGTAACAACGTCGTCTTGTCGCGTCGCGCGATGCTCGAAGAGGAGCGACGCGAGGTGCGCCAACGCATTCTTGACGATCTCGCACCCGGCAAGACAGTCAAGGGCTTGGTCTCGAACATCGTCGATTTCGGCGCCTTCGTCGACCTCGATGGTATTGATGGCCTAATCCACATCAGCGAACTATCGTGGAGTCACGTCAATCACCCCTCCGAGCTGCTCTCGATCGGTCAAGAGGTCGAAGTTAAGGTGCTCGAGGTCGATCGCGATCGCCAGCGGATTTCGCTTGGCCTCAAGCAGACCCAAGCCGATCCCTGGCAGCGGGTGCTCGAGAGTTATCAGCAGGGCGACGTTGTACACGGACGCGCCACAAAGGTCGTCACGTTCGGCGCATTCGTGGAAATTTTGCAGGGCATCGAGGGTCTCGTGCATATTTCCGAACTGGCAGACCGGCACATTGAAAATCCACGGGAGGTCGTCTCGCAGAACGACCACGTCCTGATCCGCATTATCGAAATTGATGCTGAGCGTCGGCGCCTTTCGCTCTCGATGAAGCAGGTCTTGCCCGGCGATCCGGTGTTGGCACCGATCAGCCTGATGCCTGGTGGAGAGCCGTTCATCGATGCGAATGAGCCGATTGCTGAGCCTGGCGGAGCACCGGATCTCGAGCTCGACCATGTCGAAGAGGGCGAGTACGACCTTGAGGGTCTGCTGCCACCAGGCATGGCCGCTGAGGTTGCCGCAGCTGTCGCTGCCGAGCATGTAGCAAAGCTCGCCGCTGCTGAGGCTGAAGTCTCTGAGGCGATCGTTGAGGAGGCCGTGGTCGAGGAGATTGTCGAAGAGCTTGTTGCTGAGGCGATTGTCGAAGAGGCCGTGGTCGAAGCGATTGTCGAAGAGACTGTGGCTGAAGCGATTATCGAGGAGGCCGTGGTCGAAGCGATTGTCGAAGAGACTGTGGTTGAGGCGATTGTCGAGGAGGCGATCGTTGAGGTCGCTGCCGAGGCAGAGGTCGTTGAGGCCGTTGAGCCAGAATCCGCAGTCGACACAGACGACGCCAAGGCAACCGAGGCCTAAGCAGGGTCGGTGTCTCGCCGGCCGCTATTGATCGGGATGACCGGCGCGATTGGCGCCGGAAAATCGACGGTACTCGCTGCCTTCGCGGACCGCGGCTGTGCGGTACTCAGCGCGGACACTGTTGTCCATCAACTGTATTCGACGGTCGCCATGCGCGACGCCATGGCTGCTCATTTCGGCAGGTCGGTGCTCGACAGCAGCGGCGCGATCGACCGGGCGCTGGTTGCGCAAATGGTGTTCGACGACCCCAGCGAACGAGACTGGCTTGAGCGGTTTGTGCATCCACTGGTTGCCGCTGCCCTTGAACAGTGGCTCGAGCACGTGCGCGCGCAGACAGCCCAACCTCCGCTGATGGTCTACGAGGCACCACTCCTATTCGAGGCTGGAGGAGCCGATCGCTTCGATCGAATACTTGTCGTAACCGCGAAAATGTCGACGCGTCAACGCCGTATTGCGGCGCGTGGTGCCCTAACCGGTCTCGCTGAGCGGGAGGCGCGCCAGTGGAGCGACGCCGCGCGAATCGCCGCTGCGGACGACGTCATTGCGAACGACGGCAAGCTATCCGATCTCCACGACCAGATCGACGAGTACATCGCGCGATACGCTGCCCAGTAATGCGTCGATTGTTTGGAGTTTTGGTGCTGGTCGCCATCGCAGCCATGGCGGGTGCCGTCTATGTCGATCGCAGCGAACCCGATTGGTATCTCCGCCTCCGTTATCCGTTGCATTACGAACAGATTATCCGCGCCCATGCCAACAATTACGGCCTCAAACCATCACTCGTCGCAGCAGTCATCTACGCAGAGTCAACGTTTGACCCCAGAGCGAAGAGTTCTGCCGGCGCGATCGGACTGATGCAGTTACTGCCGACCACGGCACAGGGAAT
Source organism: Gaiellales bacterium (assembly GCA_038911065.1). Taxonomy (GTDB): domain Bacteria; phylum Actinomycetota; class Thermoleophilia; order Gaiellales; family F1-60-MAGs149; genus F1-60-MAGs149. The sequence continues at coordinate 19,165 of JBCKBR010000026.1, forward strand.
CGCCGATCGTACAGGAGGGGGCAACTTTGTTGCGAACGACCTCTACGATCCAGAGATCAACGTGCGCTACGGCAGCTGGTATCTGACCCAACTGCGCGACAAGTACCACGATCATCCACAGGCCTTGGAGTTGGCGCTCGCGGCCTACAACGCTGGCCAGGGCAACGTCGATAGCTGGGTTGCTGCGACGCCAATCGGGGTACGCGTCGCCATTCCTTTTCGTGAGACCCGTGACTACATCGCGCGTGTCAAGCAGCTGCAGACGTACTACCAACGTGCATATGGATTACGCTAAAACAATGCTTCTGACTCCGCGAGAACTCGACCGGCTGCTGTTGTTTCAGGCTGCGGAGCTGGCGCGCGCCCGTCAGCGCCGAGGTCGGCTCCTCAATGCTCCTGAGGCGATCGCGATCATCGCCGACACGGCGTGCGAGGCCGCACGCGACGGAGCAACCCACGCGGAGGCAATGGCTGCTGCCATGGCTGCACTCGATCACAGTGACGTGATGCCGGACACAGCGTCGCTGGTGCCACACGTCGAGGTCGAGGCGCTGTTTAGCGACGGATCGCGCCTCCTGATCATCCCGGAGCCATTGGGTCCCGCTCGAGCGGGCGGCCCGGGCTCAGTACAACCAGCGAGTGTCGGCCCACTGGAGATCGAGAATCTTAGCTCCATCGAGGTAACTAATTTTGCTGCTGTCCCCATTGCCGTCACCTCACACTGGCACTTCTTCGAGGCCAATCGCCAGCTGGGGTTTGATCGAGCGGCGAGTTGGGGGCAACGCCTCGCAATCCCGACGGGGAGCACCATACGCTGGGATCCCGGCGAGGCCCGCACTGTCGAGTTGCGACCATTCACGGGAAATCGGGTCGTCTACGGTTTCGCCGGCCTTGTCAACGGCCCGCTCGACCTGCCAGGAGCGCTCGCTGCAGCGCTGCTACTCGCCAACGAGCGTGGGTACATGGGAGCCGGGGTATGACGCTTACCCCTGACGCCTACGCCCGCGTCTACGGACCCACCACGGGCGACCGCATCCGCCTGGGAGACACGAGTCTGTTCGTGCAGGTCGAGAGCGATGACCAAGAGCGGGGCAACGAGCTGATGGCGGGTTTCGCCAAGACGGCGCGTGACGGCCTGATGGCACAGGCCACAACGGAAGCTGTTGACATCGCCGTGACGCAGGTCGTCGTACTCGACGCCGTGCTCGGCGTACGCAAGACCGCGATCGGCATCAAGGATGGTCGCATTGTTGCGATTGGTCGTGCAGGGAACCCCGACATCATGGACGGGGTCGACGTCGTGATTGGCACGGATACCGCAATCGTCTCGGGCGAGGGATTGATCGCCACTGCCGGGTCGATCGATCCGCACGTCCATCTGCTGTCGCCTCGCATCGTTGATCAGGCGCTGGCTGCAGGGTTTACGACGCTGGTGATTCAGGACTACGGGCCCGTCTGGAACCTTGGTACGAATCCCGAGTGGGCAATCAAGCACCTCCACGCCGCGCTCGACCATTCGCCAATCAACACGCTGATGTTGACGCGCGGTTCGTCGAGTCGCCCAGAGCCGATTGAACGAATGCTGCGGGCGGGGGCCGGTGGGTTGAAGATCCACGAGGATGTGGGTGCGCATGCGACGGCCCTCGACATGGCGTTGCAGGTAGCTGATGCCCACGACGTCCAGATCTGCGTCCATACCGACGGACTCAACGAGTGTCTCACCGTCGAGGACACACTCGCTGTGATCGCCGGGCGCACATTGCACGCGTACCACATCGAAGGAACCGGTGGTGGACATGCACCCGACGTCATGCGCCTCGCGGGCGAACCACATATTCTGACCTCGTCAACGAATCCAACCTTCCCGTTCGGGATCAACACGGCTGCCGAACACGCCGCCATGGTGCAGGCCGTGCACGTTCTGCAGGACGACCTCCCCGGCGACCACCAGTTAGCGCTCGATCGTGTGCGACCACAGACGATGGCGGCCGAGGGTGTGTTGCACGATCTCGGTCTGATCCAGATGACATCGTCCGACAGTCAGGGCATGGGGCGAGTGGGGGAGACGCTGCGCAAAACGTTCCAGTTGGCCTCCGTGATGCGCGAAGCGCGCGGCCCAGACGACAGGTCGGGCAACGACAATGCTCGCGTGCTGCGCTACCTGGCGAAGACGACGATCAACCCAGCGATTGCACACGGGATGGCCGGCGAGATTGGGTCGATCGAGGTTGGCAAGCTGGCCGACATCGTGCTGTGGGATCCCGCCTGGTTCGCTGTCAAGCCGTTTTTGGTCCTCAAGGCCGGTTTCCCGACATGGGGGGCGTCGGGCGATCCGAATGCGGCCACGGCCTTCTCGCAGCCGACCCAGGTCCATGCGCAGATCGGCGGTATGGGCCACGCGCCGGCACGCCTCAGCATTGCCTTCACGAGTGCGGCAGCAATCGCCAGCGGTGGTGCTGATCTGCTGCCCACCTCGAAGCAGTTTGTGGCCGTGCGTAACACGCGTTCGTTGAGTGCCCGCGACATGGTGCATAACGACCGCATCGCCGCTGTTCGAGTCGATCCCGTCAGTTATGCCGTCACCGTCGACGGCCAGCCGATCGACACGCCACCGGTCCAACATGTCCCGCTATCCGCGTTGCATCTCCTCGGCTGACATGACTCCCATCGCTCTCTGTGCACCCGACAAGTTTCGCGGCGCCCTCGATGCGCACGAAGCGGCTCGAGCATTGTCGAACGGGTGCCTGGCAGCCGGCTGGCAGGCGATTGAGCACCCACTGGCTGACGGTGGTGAGGGTACCTGTGACGCGATCGTGCGCGGGCGCGGGGGAGAACGACACAACATCCAAACACGGGACGCCCTTGGACGCGCACGAGTAGCCACTCTGGGTGTTCTGCCGGACGGCACCTGCATTGTCGAGGCAGCAGAGGCGATCGGTCTGATGCACGTGGCGCGGGGCGAGCGCGACGTGATGCGCGCAACCAGCGCCGGCATCGCACCCATGGTGCTGGCTGCGCTCGATCGGAAGGCTCCCCGGATCGTGATCGGTTTGGGCGGTTCTGCCACCGTCGATGGTGGCTTGGGATTGCTGATCGGCCTGGGGATGATCGCCTACGACGGCGGCGGAAATGTGTTGCGCGGACGCGGCATGGACGTGCCACAGGTCGCCCGACTCGACCTGGCTGCGCTGGACCCACGCCTGGCAGGGACCGAAATAGTCGTGGCCCTCGATGTCGATAGCCCACTCGCAGGTCTCCTCGGTGCCGCCCGCGTATTTGGTCCCCAAAAGGGCGCGACGCCCGAACAGGTCCTGGTGTTGGACCACGGCCTTGCGGAGCTCGAGCGGCTGTACGGAGAGAGGGCCTGTCGGCCCGGTGCCGGCGCGGCGGGCGGTCTCGGCGCCGCCTGTTTTCTGCTCGGCGCCACGCCGATTCCCGGCGCCGAATTGGTGATGCGCGAAACGGGGTTCTATGAGCGACTCGCTGGCGTCGATCTCGTGCTGACGGCGGAGGGCGCTGTCGACGCACAGAGCGCCGCCGGTAAGACCGTGGCGCGTGTTGCGAGCGCGAGTCACGCCGCCGGGAAGCCATGCGTCATTTTTGGCGGTCGTGTCGACGATGATGTCGACGCGCTGTACGCCGCTGGCGCGACGGCCGTGCTGGGGATTGGGCGCGGCGCGAGGCCAATCCGCGAGGCGCTGCGATTGAGCGCCTCCGACCTGACAGCAGCGGCGCGTGCTGCCTGTTCCCTCGCTGGCGTACGCGCCTAATTTACCAATCGGAGCGGGCCCGAGTTAGCTAATCAACGGTGCCGGTTGCCACCTCCGTTATGACACCCGCGACAACTACCGCCATAACTACCGCCACCACTACCAGACGAACCCCAACTCAGCGACGAACCAACAATGCCCGCTGCGGTCGTCACCAGTTTGCCCCCCTTGGAGCGGCGAATTGTCACCGAGTAACGAGTTCCCTTCTTCAACTTGGCCTTCGCCACCGCAATCGCGATCCCACCACCGCTATTCGAAACGGCAGTCCCAAGCTTCTTGGTCTTTCCTGAGGTGCTGCTCGCGATCGCGTACAGCGTCGCCGTGCACGCCTTTGCCTTACAGGCAGCCAGCGGGGATACGGTCAGAGTAGTGGTACGACCAGCCGTCTTGGTGGTCGTTTTCGCGGCCGCTGTTTTGCGCTTGACCTTGTAGGTCGGCGCGCTGAACGTGATGTCGGTCAGGGAGATCAGCACCCCATCCGAACCCTCGGTCGCAGCGCTCCAGACCGTTGATGTGGGTGCGCTATTTGTACCCGCCGAGCCGGTGCGCGTCGTCGAGAAGAACGCGCCAGCATCGGCAGGGAGAACACCATAAATATTGAGGAGCGACTGGGCCGGCAAGAGGGCCTTCATCGAGCCGGTCTGGAGCGTCAAGCCATCTGACTGAAAATGGGCAGACGCTACCTGGAGATCGAGGACGGGTGCAGCCGCCGTCCCGGTCGGATCGAGATAGCCAAAGACGGCGCCTTGGGTTGCGAATATTGCGCCCGTCAACGCCGTGTTGACCGTGTCGTCGAGGCTCAGCGTGATACTGGCGGCCAAGATCGTGGCAGCAGATTGGGCGAGGTTACAGTCGCGGATCGGCGTGGCGGTACAGCCGTTGTTGCTCCCATAGTCGACGACGTATGGCGTTGCAACCGGACGAAAGCGCACCTGAAACTCGGCTTCGGGTGTACCGAGACCCGCCGTCCGCCAATACAAGAGATCAAAGTTGGCCCAAGACCAGCGCAGCGACTGCCCAAGCGTGTTCAGCTTGACGGTCATGTCGTAGACACTGTCGGCGGTGGCACCACCCGTCAGGTCTTGGTTGAGACTGTTGTTTAGGCCAACCAACCCAAGTGAAATGCCAACACGGTTGGGCGTGGCGTAACACTGCCCGGGTACGGGTGTGGTACCTGCCCGGCAGAGATTGCTGGGCAACACCACAGGCGTCACGCTGCCAACAGCAGGCGCCACATACGTGGTTGTTCCGGCTTCGATCAGGGCGCGCGTGCCCGCGGCATCGGTCACGCTCAAGCTGGATATATACGGACGTGCCGCAACGCCACCTGCTAGATCGGCCCAGGTAGCAGATCCGCCACCCGTCGCTACGATTCCGTCGCCTTGGTCCTGCGGCATCATCGGTGCTTCGTAGGCTGCGGCTCCACCTGGGAGCAAGAGACCGACCACCATCGCGAGCAACGCGAGAAAGGGTTTCATG
>JBCKBR010000027.1:0-24394 GCA_038911065.1 Gaiellales bacterium
ACTGCTTGGCCTGCGCCTTCGTCGTCGTCGTGTCATCCGATGCGGTGATGGTGATCTTCCACGTACCGGGCTTGAGCGCCGTACGACCAACGCGCCCTGTAAAGGAAATGGCATTCTTGCCGACTAATCCGCCCTTTAGACCAGACGTGCGGTGCAGGTAGTACCGCTTCGATGTGCCGCTCTTTTGGAAGACGACGGTGACGTTGGCCGCTTCGGACAGTGTGTAACGAATCGTCATACCGACCGGTGGGCGGGTACGCACAGCGGTCGTGTGTGCCCCGACGCGGAACTTCGTACGAGACAACGCGAAGCTCGAAAGCTTCAATACAACGGCGGAGTTGAATGTCGCCGTCACCGCACGCGCCTTGTCGACCTTGACGGTGCACGTGCTGCGCGCGCCCGAACAGGCACCCGTCCATGCCACAAAGTTCGACAGTCGCCCCTCGATCGCCGTCAAAACCACCGTCGTACCAGCCTGGAACGGCACCACGCATGTGGTGCCGCAGTTGATTCCGCTTGGTGTCGAGACGATCGAACCAGGGCCCGTGCCCTTGAGCACAACCGTCAAGGCGTAGTTGATCGGTACGAGGTTGAAGGTGGCAGTCGTTGTTTGCGCCTGCGACATCGTGACGGTGCACGTCAGGGCAGTGCCCGTGCAGGCTCCCGTCCAGCCGCCAAATAACGATCCGGTCGTCGCGGCTGCAGTCAGCGTGACCGGCGCCATGTCGGGGAAGTCCATCGCACACGTCGTACCGCAGCTAATACCGCCAACCGATGACGTCACGCCACCCGCCCCCGCACCCGCGCGGGCGACCGTCAGCGCGTAACGCGTCGCTGCAACGCTGATGGGATTGTCCAGTCCCGTCACGAGCGCGCCATTCGTCACGGTACCGCTCAAGTTGGCGGAGCCAATCGTGCCTACATCGGGGTTCGTCCAGTAGAAGGCGTTGCCCGTCTCGGCGAGTCCAGCGGTGCGCGTCCCCGTGTTGATGAACACCGGCGAAATGACGGGATTACCGGCGAGGTTCATGCGGCCGATATTGGTCGCGCCCTCGCCCGCATTCGTCCAATAGATATTCGTCGCGTCCGTGACGATCGCACCCGGCGACGCCACCGCGTTGGGGATCGCCGTGGAGTTCGCAACGAATGCTGGCGTCGCGCCCGTACCCGCGAGACTGATACGCCCGATCGCTGTCGCATTTGCCCAATAGACATAGCTCTGGTCGACCCAGATTGCGAGGTTCTGCACACCCGGTGTCGCAAACCACTGCATACCGGTCTGCGCGGCCGAACCATTGAGATTTGCGCGCCCGATAAAGCCGTTGTCCGACCAGTAGATGTACTGCCCATTGCTGACCACACCCGTCGGGTTGACAGCACCCGGAATGAAATTCGGATTGACACCCTGCCCCGCAAGATTCGCCGTGCCAATCGTGCTGCCGGCACTACTCGTCCAATACACCGCACCACTCGAGACGTAGACACCGGATGGCACCGCCGACGTCGCCGCGAACACACTCGCCACGGTGGGCGTCACGATCGGCGAACGCACAATCGAGTTCACACCCGCCGTCGTGCCCCAATAGAGCGAGCCCGTATCCGCCGCACTGGCAATAGGAACTACAACCACGATCAACGCGAGGGCGACCAAGGCGCCGGCAAATCGTGCTCGTAAGCGGCGTCGGTGTGTCTGAGTCTGAGTCTGAGTCTGAGTCTGCAAAGTATTCACCAGCCCAGTCTACGTTACGTCTCGCGGGACCACGGTTGGCGCGGACGAGCCTTGTGTCGCAAGCGTGATACTTCGACGCTGCCGGCTGAACGCCCGCGCAACCTGATCGCCAAACTGCTACCGACTCGCAGACTCATAGGCAGATCGCCTAGGGCGGACGCCACAACCGCGCGGATGTGAGGTCCGCCCCCCATCACGAAATCACGTTAGGCTGCGCGCATGCACCCACGCACCGTTCGCATTATCGCCCTCGTTGTTCTGATCATCATCGGGGTGTTTCTGCTGTCGGTCTTGTGGGATCCGGTCAACTCGCTCTGGCGCTAGATCAGAGCGGCGCGACGGCGTCGCCGACCTGCACCGTCCCGGGCGTCACGACCGAACAGTAGATACCGAGACCCGCGACGCCCTTGGCGGTGATCATCGCGCGCAACGCATCGACATCACGCGCGCCCGTGTCTGGGTCAACGGTCGTGACAGCGCATCGAGCGCACGTCCCCTCGACGCGCACAACGGCATCGCCAATCTGTAAGTCGCGGCCAATCAACGTGTCTTCAACAAAGGGGGAGCCGCCGACGGTCTGCATCAGCATCCGAAAGCGTCGCGCATCGATTGGGCCGAGACCAAGCGCATCGATCGACGGCGTGCCGATCAGTGACACGGGAAAACCCGACCAGCCACCGCGCTGCTCGGCAACGCGTGCCAGCCGCACATGCTCGCCCGCAAAATCGGACAGCGCCTCCGACCACGGCCCCTCAACGATCTGGGCGGGGATCACAAGCTTCATGTCCCACCCCGAATCGAATCGCTCACCAAGCCCAGTCGTGCCCGAGACGCTCGAACCATCGGGGAGCGTAATCGTCAGCAGGCCACCCACGAGTGTCGCCGACGCCTGACAGAGCGGCAGCCGGCGCGCCTGATTGAGCGACTGATTGTTATCGTCGACGAGATAGAAGATGCGGTCGTCGATAATTCCGTTCTGCCCGATTTCGACCTGCTCATACTCGGCGAGTTTGAAGCTCTTGACGGGCGTGTATCGCAGGCAACTGACCGTGATCATGCCGACATTCTCCTGCGACAGGCATCACTCACACACAATCCCATCACTATCGCCATCCCGATACCAGGCATACTCGGGATCGACACCATTTGTATACGGGCCATACCCCGCCGCGATGGCGTTGGTGCAATACGGAAAGCGCGGATCGAGACCGCCACCCGACGCGACGTCCGCCGCCGGAGTGGTATTCGAAGAAGAACTGCCTCCACTGCCCTCACACACAATCCCGTCACTATCACCATCCCGATACCAGGCATACTCGGGATCGACGCCCTTTGTATACGGGCCATACCCCGCCGCGATGGCGTTGGTGCAATACGGGAAACGCGGATCGAGACCGCCACCCGATGCCGCGCCCGCCGCCGGAGTAGTGCTCGCTGAAGAACTGCCCTCACTGGCAGCCGGTGGGCCCGTCGTAATCAGTGCGCGCGTCGGCTTGGGCACGTTTGCGGCCGAGCCGCAGCCGACCAACCCAAGCGTCAGCGCGCCCTTCTCGACCGGATCGATCGCCAACTGCCAGCGCCACTTGATCGCAATCCAGGTCGACACGTACGTACAGCGATAGTTCGTAAAGGGCGGCATCCACGCGGCGGGGTCGGAGTCGCTCTTGCTGCGATTCGTCGATGCCGTGACCGCAATCAACGACAACGGGTAGCCAAGATCGTTCGCGAACGTCTCGCGCGTACCCGCGCTCCAACGAAAGGCGCCCGACTTCCACGCCTCGGAGAGTGGCACAAAGTGATCGATGTCGAGACTGCTCGCACTCGTGATAAAGAGGTTGTCGTACGCCGACCACCAGCGGCCACCCGTCAGATAGCAGCCACTGCCGATGTGCGGCACGACGCGCGCCTCAGCGATCAACACCTCCTTGCGGGTATCACAGCCATTGCCATTAGCATCGATCCACAGGTTGAAGAGGTCGCGCGAATAGCCCTGCGTCTGCGGCGACGCGACCTTCAATTGCACCAACAAACTGCTGGCCCCAACCTGCGCCGCGCCAGCACTCTGGAGCGGCACGAACCAGACCACTCCGAAGAGCAGCGCGACGACAAGCAAACGGTGAAATCGATACGACTGCAGCTCGAATCCTCCTACGGACACCCCAAGTACAGCACAGCAAAGCACGTTGGTAGTGAGGACTGCCTAGACCCCCTCGACGAGATCCAGACTCGCACCACCACAACACGGATCAATATTGACCTTGCAGGACACGCACTGGCTATGCCCATGAACATAGACCGGCGGCTGCGGACTGCCACAGATCGGACAGGCCAAAGCCGAATCGTCCGGTCGATCGCTCAAACCACGCTGATCGGAATGCTCGCTCGTGCGCATCTGCGCTTGAGGATACGCGGTAAACCCCGCTACACATGGACGTATCATGGGACGAGTGAGCCAGCCCCCTGATATGCCCCAGCCTCCGGCTCACCGACGCCCATGGGGCGTGATCATCCTGATCGCATTGGCGTTGATCGCCGTGCTGGGCGCAGGTGGCTGGTGGGCCTATGGCAATCGAAACCCCTCCGAGATCAGCGCCAACTCCACCGAAGAGTTCGTCCCTCCAGCAACTACGAGCACCACAGAACCCGTCACGACAACGAGCGCTGCGCCTCCCCCACAATCGTGGCCAACCTATGGCTTCGACAACGCGCGTACCCGCTGGAACCCGCTCCTCAAGCATCGGCCCCCATTCACCAAAGAATGGTTTTTCGGTTCGGGCGGCCTGCTCGAGTTCCCTCCCTCCGTCGCCGACGGCAAACTGTTCGTCGGCCAATTGCGAGGCAAGTTCTTCGCCGTCGACACGGCAACAGGAAAGGTGCTGTGGCGCAAAAACACCCGCCACTGCTCCGCCGCTTCACCGGCGATCGCCGATGGCATCGTCTACGCATCATTCCTCGCCAGGTACCCGTGCCCAAAAGGCGAGCCTGGGGAGGGCGGTTTCGTGTTCGCATGGAACGCCGATACAGGCGAACAACTCTGGGCCGCCGAACTACCACCCGTCGAGTCGTCCCCCCTGGTTGTCAATGGCACCGTCTACGTTGGCGCTTGGGACAAGAAGGTCTACGCACTCGATGCCTTGACCGGAATCACCAAGTGGGCGACCGAAACCGATGCGCAGATCGTTTCCTCCGCCTCGTGGATCGATGCCGCCAGCACTGGTGGAAGACCCGCAATCGTGATCGGCACAAACGGTGGCACCCTCTACAAACTCGATGCTGACACTGGCAAGATCCTCTGGCAGGCCCAGAGCTTAGAGCGACTCGGTAGTGGCCGCGAGTACTTCTACGCCACACCAACCGTGGCGTATGGGCGCATCTACATCGGCAATACGGATGGTTGGATGTACGCGTACGGTGCTGAGACCGGCAAACTCCTCTGGGCCAAGGCTGCTGGCACCTACGTGTATACGGCCGCCGTTGCAGCAGACGGGGTGATTTACATCGGCACGTACGATGGCAGGATCATTGCCTTCGATGCTGCCACGGGTGCGCGTAACTGGACGCTAGAGGTGCCTGGCGCCGTCCACGGCGCGCCGACCCTGATGGCGGGACTCCTCTACTTCTCGACCTGCTCCGGGTGCGGCAAAAATGGTGTGCGTGACGTGAAAAGTGGACCCGATGGGCAATACGCGATCGACATCGCGACGCGCGAGATCGTCTGGACGTTCCCCGACGGTAAGTACTCGCCACTCGTCGCCGACGACGAGCGCGTCTACCTCACGGGCGTCGGCGTTGTGCACGGCATGAAGCCCGCCGGCTGAGCGCTGATTGCATGCCCATCATCGCGCGCCGTATAATTGCCGCGTGCACGTACTCATCCTCGGTGGCGCCGGCATGCTCGGCCGTAAGCTCGCAGAGGCGCTAGCAGCGACCGGCACGATCGGCGATCGACACGTCGAGCGACTGACGCTGGTGGACGCTTTCGCCACCCCCGTCGCTCCTGCAGGTGCTGCCTTTGCGACCGAGATGCTCGTCGCTGACATCACCGCACCAGGCGCCGCGGCAAGACTTGTCGAGGAGCGCCCCGACGTGATCTTTCACCTTGCTGCCGTCGTCTCGGGCGAGGCCGAAACCGACTTCGACAAGGGTTACAGCATCAACCTCGACGGCACACGTGACCTATTCGATGCGATCCGACTGATTGGCGATGGCTACTGTCCACGCGTCGTATTTGCCTCGTCCATTGCAGTCTTCGGTGCTCCCTTCCCCGACAGCATTACGGACGACTTTATCCAACAGCCACTGACGAGTTATGGCACGCAGAAGGTGATTGGCGAACTGCTGCTGACGGATTATTCGCGCCGCGGTTTTATGGATGGCGTCGGCATCCGGCTGCCGTCGATCTGCGTACGCCCCGGCGCAGCGAACAAGGCCGCCTCCGGACTGTTCTCGAACATCATCCGAGAACCACTCAACGGGCGCGATGTTGTCTTGCCCGCGTCGCTCAAGACGCGCCACTGGTTTGCGTCGCCGCGTTCGGCGATGCGCTTCTTGGTGCGCGCCGCCGAGATCGACACTGCGCTGCTCGGTGCCCGCCGTTGCCTCAACATGCCCGGGCTTTCAGCAACCATCGGTGAGGAGATCGAAGCGCTCCGCAGAGTCGCCGGCGATGCCACCGTCGCACTAATCCACGAGGAGCCCGACGAACTGATCATGCGCATTGTCGCGGGTTGGCCCTGCGCGTTTACGACGACGCGGGCACACGAGTTGGGCTTCTTTGCAGAGTCCTCGTTCGAGGAGATTATCCAGGTCTACATCGATGACGAACTGGGTGGCACGCTGGGTAGTGCTCCGGCATGACGCGCATCGCGGTGGTGACCGGCGCCGGGCGAGGACTCGGGAAGGTGATTGCGCTCGCGCTTGCGCGCGACGGGTTTACGGTGGTCGTAACGGGCCGCGACCAGGCGGCGATCGATGTTGTCGCGAGCGAGGCGGGCGGCGGCGCGATTGCAATCGCTTGTGACGTGACGGACCCGGCCTCGGTCGGCGCGCTCTTCGACACGGTGGACGAGCGATTGGGACGACTCGACTTGCTGTTCAACAATGCGGGTGTGGCCGCGCCGGGCGTGCCGCTCGAGGAGTTGACGATCGAGCAGTGGCAACGCACAGTCGACACAAACCTGAGCGGCGCGTTCTACTGCACACAGCAGGCGTTTCGCCTGATGAAGGCGCAGTCGCCACAAGGTGGTCGGATCATCAATAACGGCTCGATCTCGGCGACGACCCCCCGACCGAACTCGGCGCCGTACACGGCGACGAAGCATGCGATCACGGGCCTGACGAAGTCGGCGTCGCTCGATGGGCGAGCGTTCTCGATCGCCTGCGGCCAGATCGATATTGGCAATGCGGCAACAGATCTGACCGAGGCGATGCGTACGACGGGTGTTCCGCAGGCCAATGGTGCGCGTCTCGTTGAGCCGACAATCGACCCGCAGCACGTCGCCGACGCCGTGCTCTACATGGCGAATCTACCGCTCGACGCCAACGTGCAGTTTATGACGGTGATGGCGACCACGATGCCGTTTATCGGTCGCGGCTAGGCAGTGCCTACTGAAAACTGCACAAAAGGACCCGGGTCCTTTTGTGCAGTTTTCACACCCACAGATGCCGCCCTGACCACTCCAACTTGGAGTTAGTCGATCGGTTGCACGGGCGAGGTCTTTAGTCCGATCCGTTCTGCGATGACGCGAATCGCAAAGACGACGGCGATGCTCGCGGCGGAGGCAATGCCGCCATTGATGCCATCGAGCATCACGAAGACCACCGCTCCTGCCACCGCCGCGACGGCAATCGGTGGTCCGGGTCGCATGATCTCCGGCGACTCACGCAAAAGAATCGCCGCAGCGACACCACCGCCAACTGCTGCAAAGGAACCGACAAAGACCGCCGTCAGTTCGGACAGGTGAAAGTTGATCGCGTACTGCGCGCCCACTGCGGCAAAAAGACCCATCGTCAATGCGTCAAGAACAAAGAGTGCGTAGGCAAGTTTGGCGAGCTGCTTTCCCAGCACGATGATTACGACGATCGCGATGATCACAACGGCGATGTACCACCAATGCCGCAACGCTTCCGGCGGCGTGTTGCCGATTAAGACATCGCGGATCAGGCTGCCACCGAACCCGAGTGACAATGCCAAGACCGTCAACCCGACGATGTCGACCTTCGGCGCATGCTGCCGAGCCATCAGCGCGCCTTGGAGGGCTCCCATCGCCGTCGCAGCGAGACTGAGCCAGACCGGCGTGTTCGCGGCCAGATCGGGAAGTATCGAAGTTATGTCTGCCACGCTGGGAGCATACGTTCGCGCCTCCCGCGTTGAGCGGCCATACTCCCCCTATGGACCGCCCCACCCTCGATAACTGGATGCGGCCGCCACATACGCGCTGGTCGTTTCGCCATGTCCGCGAACTCATCCCAACCGCTCGCATTCGCCACGGTCACCATCCCAGCGAACTGACATACGAACCCGCCGGCAATCTGCTCGACCTGCACTTCGAAAGCACGAGTGGCAGGCGCGTACTCGGCGAGTACTTGGCGACGACCGACACCGACGCTCTTGTTGCCATCAAAGGCGACGCCGTGGCGCTGGAATGGCTGGCTCCTGGCATCCGCAATGACGAGCCGCACCTAATGTTCAGCGTCACCAAGTCGATCACCGCGCTGCTCTGCGGCGCACTCGTTGGCGCCGATAAGATCGACGTCGACCTACCTGTCATCACCTACGTGCCCGATGTTGCCGATAGTGGCTTCGGCGACGCGACCGTGCGGCACCTGCTCGACATGGAGGCCTCCTACGCGTTCGTCGAGGATTACTCACCCGGCCCCGACATCGTCCTCTACCGCAACTCGGCCGGCTGGTATCCAGCACCACCCGACCACATCGGCTTGCACGAGTTCTTATGCACGCGCCAGAAGGAAGGCGAGCATGGGCAACGCTTCCGCTACATGTCGCCGACGACCGACATGCTCGGCTGGGTCTGCGAGGCAGCGAGCGGTTTGCCGTACGCGCTCGCCGTGTCGCAGTACCTCTGGGTGCCGATGGGTGCGGAGGCCGACGCGGACATCACGCTCGACCGCTTCGGTACACCGCGAGCCGCCGGTGGACTCAGCGCCACGCCGCGCGACCTGGCCCGACTCGGGCGCATTGTGGCCGACAACGGAGCGGGCATCGTGCCGGCCGATTACATCGAAGACATCATCAACGGCGGCGACCCGAGCCACTGGGCGATCGGCGACTATGCCGACTGGCTCCCTGGCGGTTGCTACCGCTCCTGCTGGTACCAGCCACGCGTCGACCCCGACTGCGTGATGGCCGTCGGTATCCACGGACAGATGATCTACGTCGATCGCCCCCGCGACATTGTCGTCGTCAAGCAGTCGTCGTGGTCGGCGCCAGACAACAATGAGTTCCACAGCGATGCTGAGTACGCGTGCCGCGCAATCGCTCGCGCGCTTGGCTCGGATTCTCCGGTCGCCGTCTAGCTGTATGGATCGTCCCACGCTTGAGAACTGGCGCCAGCCACCCCATATCGTCTGGTCGCTGCGGCACATGCGCGAACTCGTACCAACCGCGCAGATCCGATGCGACTCGTCGACGCGCGTGCTCGACTCGGCTCCTGCCGGCGGGCTGCTCGATCTCGTCTTCGCTGGCACGCGACAAGAGTGGCGACTCGGTGACTATCTCGACCAGACCGAGACCGACGCACTCGTCGTGCTCCACGACGGACGCGTGGTGCTCGAATGGCTTGCCCCCGGCATCCGGGACGACGAGCCACACCTGTTATTCAGCGTGACCAAGTCGGTCGTCGCCCTACTCGCGGGCACCCTAGCTGGCGCGGGTCTGCTCGACCTCGACGCACCCGTCACGCAGTACATCACGAAGGGGGCGGGAGCGTTCGCAGGCGCCAGCGTGCGGCACCTGCTCGACATGACCGCCTCCTTCGACTACGTGGAGGACTATTCGCCGGGTATCGACTTTGCCGAGTACGCGATCGCAAACGGCTTGCACCCCGCTCCCCTCGGTAGCCCGGGGCTGCGAGGGTTTCTGTCGACGCGAAATCCAGAGGGTGAGCACGGCGTGGTCTTTCGCTACCTGTCGCCCACTACCGACATGCTTGGCTGGGTCTGCGAGGTGGCCGCCGGACTGCCACTCCCCGCGGCCATCGCCCAGTACATCTGGGAGCCACTCGGCGCGGAGGCCGACGGGCACATCACACTCGATCGTGCCGGCACTGCTTTTGCGGCGGGCGGCATGAGTGCCATCCCGCGCGATATGGCTCGCGTTGGATTGCTCATTGCCGAGCGCGGCGCGGGCATCGTGCCGGAGGCTTTCGTCGATGACCTGATCCACGGTGGCGATCCCGCTCCGTGGGCCGCGGGCGACTTTGCTGACTGGCTCCCTGGCGGATGCTACCGCTCGTGCTGGTACCAGCCACGCGTCGACCCCGACTGCGCAATGGCCGTCGGTATCCACGGACAGATGATCTACGTCGATCGGCCCCGCAACGTCGTCGTGGCGAAGCAGTCGTCGTGGTCCGACGCCGACGATAGCGACAACTCGACCGATGCGTATCTCGCCGCCCGCGCGATCTGCCGCGCGCTGGCAGCCGAGGAGTCGGACGCACCTATCGCTCAGCACTAGAGATCGTCGAGCAGTCGGGCACATTCCGAGTCGAGTTTCGTCAGTCCCTCCCCTGCCAACACGATGATGCGGCCTCGCTCGAGCCGAAAGTACTCGTGTGCCATGTGATTCCGTAACTCGACATATGGGCGCCATAGGGCGGTGCGCCTCACCGAGAGTGGTAGGTGGCGTGCTGCCTCGCCCACGACGCCAAGGTGGTACTGAATTGCTGCGAACTGCACGTCGGCCCACAGTTCGGGCTCGAGTGTTCCCGCTGCCAATCGAATGGATGCGACGGCGTCTGCGATGTCCTGCAGACGGAGGCTCTGCTCCCTTGGGCTCACAGCGACACTGCGCTTGCACGTGCGGCCATGGCCACAGCCGGTTTCATATAGGCGAGCGACCAAACATCGACGCGCTCCCCCAATAGTTGCTCAAGCGCCTCTTTGACATCCGTCATTTTCGCTAGCCCCCCCCAATAGTCATCGCCTACTTCCACGAGCACATCGATATCACTGGTCGGCGTGTCGCGTCCGTGAACAACTGAACCAAAAATACGCACATCACGGACGCCATGCGCACGCGCAAGCGCGAGAATCTCACGCCGATGGGCGCGAAGCTTCTGCATCCGCGCAGAGCTCGCATCATGGGCCGTCAGCGAAGGCGTCGCGGTCAGGGCGAGACGCTGTCCCGCTGCAGCGAGGATACGTTCGAGGGTCACCACAGATGGCGAGGAAGCGCCTCGCTCGTAGCGCGCGATCGCCGGCTGAGACGTGCCAGCGCGCCGTGCAAGTTCGGCCTGTGTCAGCCCGGCGGCCGCGCGGGCAGCGTGGATCAAGAGCGCAGCAGACATGCGCATACTATACCTGTACCGGTATATATTGGAAGCGCGGCGCACAACGACCCGCAGAGGCGACCCCTCCCACAACCCACACATCGCCGTGACCGCTCGCTATTGCCAGGTTTACGCCCGACCCGCAGACAGCGGGCCGGGCATAAACGTCGAGCTAGTCGCCCTGTAGTAGGTGCGGGTCAAGTGGCGTACCGACGTCCGTGACCGGGCCCCTAAACCACTTGTGCGCGCTCAACGAGGCGATTCTCTGCGCCGCCCTCGCGCTCCTCTCAGCCGAGGGCCTGCTGCCCGTGCCGAAGCTGCCGACACTCGGGGCAGCCGGTGCCGACAGTTAGGCTGCAGCCATAAATCATGCACAGGTGTATCGGATTTCCGAACTGTAGGCCGGCGTACAGGATCCGAATGCGCTAGAAACGACGCACCAGAGCCAAAAACGCCGCTCCACGTCTGACCAATCGGTCGGACGGAGGCGTCGAGGACACATTTATGAGGTGGCACCTGATAAATTCATCGGATCAATGCAGTGCCGTCGCTGCTGTGTCGCTTATCAGGGAGAGTCGTCATGAGTGCATGTGCGCCAAATCACGATCGGGTAGTACCCGGTCGAATGTCAAAGGCCACGCTCCGGCTGCTGGTCGTCCTCGGCGTCGCCATCGCCGGTCTGATCGGGATGACCGGGTCGGCGGCCGCCGCCGGTCTCGAGGTCACGCCGCTGACGTGGGATCTGATCGGTCTCGACTCCAACAAGCCGACCACGCAGGGCCCGGATACCTTCCCGGTCGGCGTACGGGTCTGCAACACGTCGGGTTCGGATGTCACCGGAGTGACCGCATCGCTCGACTGGACCGGCTCCGGTAGTTCGCTGATTGCACTCCAGACAGCCGAAGGCCTACCCGCCTCGCGCACCATCGGCGGTCTCGTCAGCGGAGCCTGCGGAGATGCCTATTGGTACGCGACGATCACGCGCAATTCCAACGCGTTCTACAACGTCCGCCCTGCGCGAGACGCAGCCAAGAAGACGTATACGGTCTCGGCCGCTGGCTCGAGCTCGACCACCGGCACTTCAACCGGCACCCTCTACGTCGAGAAGATCCTCTCCCAGAACCGCAACAAGATCGTCAGCATCGTAGGGCCGAGTACGCTCGCACCCGACGTGCCGGCCGAGTACATCCTGACGGCCTACACCGCCTCCTCGTTCTCCGAGGTCGAGGCGTTCCTCGTCTTCCCGAAGGATGTTCGGATCGTCAGCTCGCCGGCGACGTTCTCCCGCACCGACTTCGGCGGCCTCGCGAGCACGCTCGGGCCGTGGGCCGATGGTTGCCAACCGTGGAGCTACACCTACAGTCCGATCCCCGGCAATGCGAACTGCCCCGGCCCCGGCAAGCAGGGAAATACCGTGGTCGTCACCTACACCGTGATTGCCGCGCCAGGCACGCTGCCCTTCACCCTCAAGGGCCTGATCTACGACTTCTCCGGGTCGTCGTTCCACTACAACTCGGACTTCGGCGGCAAGACCAAGTCCGTGAAGATCGGCTATCCGCTAAACGTGACGGTCACCGGCGACGGTGAGGTCACCGGCGGAACTCCCGCAATCTCCTGTGGCACCAACGGTGCAAAGTGCGATGGGGCCTACCCTTCCGGCGGCGATGTCGTCCTGACGGCGACGCCGGGTTCCGGCCAGACGTTCACCGGCTGGACCGGCTGCACCAGCGTCCCGACGCCGGATACGTGCAACGTCATGATGACCGCCGCGAAGAACGTCACCGCCGCCTTCACGGGCGGCTCCAGCGTGCCGCTCAACACGGTCATCGTCGGATCTGGTGATGTCACTTCCAACGACGGCTACATCAACTGCGTCGAGCTCTACACGGCGTCGTGCGACAAGAGCTACAAGGTCGACAGCAACGTGCGCCTCACGGCGGCGCCCAAGACGTTGGAGGACGGCACGGAGTACGTCTTCGCCGAGTGGTCCGATGCATGCGCCGGGCAAGACTCCACCTGCGACGTGCCGATGACGAGGTCCAAGACCGTCGTGGCGACGTTCGTCCCCGGCTGGACCCTGACCGTCAACCCCGTACCGACTGGTGGCGGTGTGACGGACGCGAACGGCCTCGTGAACTGCTCCAGCACCACCACCAAGTGCTTGCAGGGCTACGCCGACGGGGACGAGGCGGTCGTGACCGCAACGCCCACGAGCGGCTACCGCTTCGTCGCCTGGAAGGGTGCCTGCGCGTCGGAGACCTCCACCACGTGCACGCTGGAAATGACGGAGAACCGAGTGATCTCGGCGGATTTCGAGACGACCTCGACCCGCGAGACGGCTCCGAAGCTCAAGCTGACCGTCACCTCATCGCGCCTGCGCACGCGGTCCGGGCAGACGGTGAAGGTCAAGCTCGTCCTGCGCAACACGGGCACGGCCACGGCGACGAAGCCGCGGACGTGCCTCACCATCCCGGCGGGCTTCACGGTCGTCGCCCCGATCGCGAAATACGCCGGCGGCAAGGTCTGCTTCTCGAACAAGGCGCTCGAGGCCAACAAGTCCAAGACCTATCTGGTGACCCTGCGCGCCACCAAGAGCGGTACCAAACAGGTGCCGTTCCGCGGCGTGACTCGTGCCTCGAACGCGAAGAGCGTGGCTGACACCGCCAACACGCGCCTCGTGCCGATCCGCCAGAACGTCGAGATGGTAACCGGCTAGCCGAACGTCGGAATCAGCCCGGCTCCATCCGCATCGCCGACGCGGATGGAGCCGGGCTCGACGGTCGTGACCGCGCAGTGGATGCACTCCTCGACGATGCGGACCGTCGCACCGCCGATGCGCACCGCATGGCCCACCCACGTGTCCTCGGCGAATGGCGCCGCGCCATCGAACTGGATCATCATCCAGAAGCGGCGCGGATCGATCGGGACGAGCTATCGACGGCGTACCGATCAGCGAGACCGGAAAGCCCGACCAGCCGCCGCGATCGCCGGCTGAGACGTGCCAGCGCGCCGTGCAAGTTCGGCCTGTGTCAGCCCGGCGGCCACGCGGGCATCGTGGATCAGGCGCGCAGCAGACATGCGCATATTATACCTGTACCGGTATAACCATGGAAGCACGACGCACGACGCACCGCAGAGACGACCCCTCCCACGACATGCACATCGCAGTGACAGCGCGGCGATCATCCCGCTCCATCAAAACCAGCAACGGGCGCCACCCAGGCAACCGGATGGCGCCATGGCTGCAGCGTCGTGGCGAACGACCTGCGTTGCTAACAGCGGACCATACGTAGACTGCCCGCACAAGTGGAACGCCGCGACTCGATCCGGAACATCGCGATCGTCGCGCATGTTGATCATGGTAAGACGACTCTCGTCGATGCCATGCTGTGGCAGTCCGGTGCCTTTCGTGCCAACCAGAATGTCGGCGAGCGCGTTATGGACTCGAGCGATCTGGAGCGCGAGAAGGGCATCACGATCCTCGCCAAGAACACGGCCGTCCGCTACGGCGACATCAAGATCAACATCATTGACACGCCTGGCCATGCGGACTTTGGCGGCGAGGTCGAGCGCGGATTGACGATGGTTGACGCCGTGCTGCTGCTCGTTGATGCCAGCGAGGGGCCGCTGCCGCAGACGCGTTTCGTGCTGCGCAAGGCGCTCGAATCGCAGCTGCCCGTGATTCTCGTGATCAACAAGGTCGATCGGCCCGACGCGCGTATTGCCGAGGTACTCGACGAGACGTACGCGCTCTTTCTCGATCTTGATGCGACGGAGGACCAGATCGATTTCCCGATCGTCTATACGAACGCGCGCGCTGGGCACGCTTCGAATGAGGGGCCCGATTCGCTCGCCGATAGCTTGGTGCCGCTGTTCGAGACGATTATCAAGCACGTGCCGGCGCCTGAGCACGATCCGGCGCACCCACTGCAGGCGCTCGTCACAAATCTTGATGCGTCGCCGTACATGGGTCGCCTCGCACTCTGTCGCATCCATCACGGCACGATGAAGAAGGGCGAGATGGTTGCTTGGTGTCGGGCCGATGGCACAATCGAGCAAGTCAAGTTGACCGAGCTCTTCGTCACCGAAGCACTCGAGCGCGTCCCTGCGGACGAGGCTGGTCCAGGCGATATCGTCGCTATTGCGGGTATCCCCGAGGTGACGATCGGCGAGACAATCGCAGCATCCGCCGATGCGCGACCACTGCCGGTGATTGCCGTCGACGAGCCGAGTCTGTCGATGACGGTGGGCATCAATACGTCGCCGCTGGCCGGCCAGAGTGGCTCCAAGCTAACCGCCACGATGCTGAAGAACCGGCTCGATCAAGAGCTCGTCGGCAACGTATCGTTGCGGGTCATGCCAACCGAGCGTCCTGATGCCTGGGAGGTCCAGGGTCGCGGGGAGCTGCAGCTCGCCGTGCTGATCGAGACGATGCGTCGCGAAGGTTTCGAGCTGACGGTCGGCAAGCCGCAGGTCGTCACGCGCGAGATCGACGGCAAGCGTCACGAGCCGATGGAGCGTCTCGCCATCGACGTGCCCGAGGAGTTCGCTGGCGTCGTCATCCAGTTGCTTGGTATCCGCAAGGGCCGCATGGAGCAGATGGTCAACCATGGTGCCGGCTGGGTCCGCATCGAGGAGATCGTTCCTGCCCGCGGTCTGATCGGCTTTCGCACCGAGTTTATGACGGAGACGCGCGGTACCGGCCAACTCCACCACGTGCTCGAAGGCTTCGAGCCGTGGCACGGACCGATTCGTTCGCGCGGTAATGGTTCGCTGATTGCGGATCGTCAGGGCCCTGCAACGTCGCATGCACTCTTCACGTTGCAGGAGCGCGGCGAGCTGTTCATTGAGCCTGGGACCATCGTGTATGGCGGCATGGTGATTGGGCTCAATGCGCGCAGCGAGGACATGGATGTCAATCCGACGCGCGAGAAGAAGTTGACGAATATGCGTGCGGCGAGCGCCGACGAGTTGATTCGATTGACGCCCGCTCGCCACCTGTCGCTCGAACAGTCGCTCGAGTTTATTGCCGAGGACGAATGCATCGAGGTCACACCCGATGCCGTCCGCCTGCGCAAGGTCGAGTTGGATGCCAACAAGCGTCACCGCCTCGACAAAGCGCGCAAGAGTCAATAGAGGTTCACTCCCGCTGCTGCGCGCTTTGAGGGCGTCGAGCGTCCCGCACGCGGGCACCTGACGATCGGCGCCCACAATGCCCACAGAGTCAATAGAGATTCACCCCCGCTCTGCGCGCTTTGAGGGCGCCGAGCATCCCGCACTCGGGTTAGGCCTCGCTGAGGACCTCGTCGACCATCACGGCGGCGACGGTACGATTCGTTGCTGGATCGATCAGCACCATGCTGCCCATCGCGCGATTATCGCTGTACGTCTCGAGCACCAGTGGAGATGCAGCGAGGACTGTGATGACGCCAATGTCGTTTGCTTCGAGTTGGTCTGCGTCGACGCGCTCCATCGTGTCGAGCTCGAGCCGCTGGCTCAACTCTTCGACGATGACGGGAACGGTGCGAGCACCCTGCCGCGCCTCGAGGCGCGCGGGCACGCGCAGCGGCACCACGTCGAGCCACGCAACCTTCGCCGAAAAGCGCGACGCCACGAACGGAGCGGCTGAGGCAATCGCGATGACATCGCCACGCGCCACATCAATATCGTCTTCGAGATGCAGGGTGACACTCAACGGAGCGCATGCGGACTGGCGCTCATCGCCGAGCACATCGATCTTGGCGATCCGCGTCGTGGCACCCGACGGCAGCGCAACGATCTCGTCGCCAACGGAGACCACACCGCTATCGATGCGGCCGGCAAGACCACGCACATCGCTAACGCCATCGTCGTGGCGAATCACCCACTGCACGGGCATCCGGAAGTCGACCTCCGCGATCGGAGGGTCGAGATCGTGCAGCACCTCGAGCACGCACGGTCCGTCGTACCACGGCGTCTCTGGCGAGCGCTCGGTGACGTTGACACCGATCAGTGCCGAGATGGGAATCGAGGTGATACGCGGGCCCGAAACCGACTCGGATGCCTCTAATAGCTCGGCCGTGAGCTCGTCGAAGCGTGCCTCGCTGTAGTCGACCAAATCGATCTTATTGATGCAGGCGATCACATCGCGCACGCCGAGCATGGCGCACAACGCCAAGTGCCGGCGGGTCTGTGGGAGGATCCCATTCTTCGCATCGATCAGCAGAATCGCGGCATCGGCTCCAGCGGTAGCCGTCACCATATTGCGTGTGTACTGCACATGGCCAGGCGCATCGCCGAGCAGGATCCGGCGCCCATTAGCGTCGAACGAGCGGTAGGCGACATCAATCGTGATGCCCTGCTCGCGTTCTGCGCGCAGACCGTCAGTCAAGAGTGCGAGGTCGATACCTTTCCGTCCACGCCGGCGGCTGGCCTCTTCGACTGCCTCGATCTGGTCGCTCGTCAGGTGCCCCGTGTCGTGCAGCAGTCGACCAATCAATGTGCTCTTGCCGTCATCAACCGAGCCGACGGCAACGACATGCAGCATCGCGGTCTCGAGCGCCATTAGAAGTACCCGTTTCGCTTGCGATCTTCCATCGCGGCTTCCGACGTCTTGTCGTCGGCGCGCGAAGCGCCCCGCTCCGAGACATCCGAGTGCCGCGTCTCCTCGATGACCTCGGCAACCGTGGCAGCCGTCGAGCGCATCGAACCCGTGCAGGTCATATCACCAACGGTGCGAAAGCGCACCGTCTCCGTGAAGATCGTCTCGTGCGGCAAGCGCTCGATATTCTCGTGCACTGCCAGCAGCATGCCGTCGCGCTCGAAAACCTCGCGCTCGTGGGCAAAATAGATCGATGGCAGAGTCAGCCCCTCTTGCTCGATGTAGGACCAGATGTCGAGCTCGGTCCAGTTCGAGAGGGGAAAGACGCGGAGGTGCTCGCCCGGCTTGAGCTTCGCATTGTAAATCGTCCACGGCTCGGGGCGCTGATTGCGGGGATCCCACTGACCAAACACGTCCCGATGGCTGAAGAAGCGCTCCTTGGCTCGGCTGCGCTCTTCGTCGCGACGCGCACCACCGAAACAGGCGTCGAAGCGGTGTTCGGCGATCGCGTCGAGCAGCGTTGTCGTCTGCAGGCGATTACGGCTGGAGCGGGGGCCCGTCTCGTCCTGGACGCGACCCGAGTCGATCGAGTCCTGCACGCTCGCCACGATCAGGCGCTCGTCGAGATCCCGCACCATCTGGTCGCGATACTCAATGACCTCGGCGAAGTTATGCCCCGTATCGATGTGCATCAATGGGAATGGCAGTCCAGCCGGCGCAAAGGCCTTGACGGCAAGATGCGCGAGGACGATCGAGTCCTTGCCCCCGCTGAACAGCAGCACTGGGCGCTGACACTCGGCCGCACATTCGCGGATGACATGGACGGCCTCGGCCTCGAGGACATCGAGAGTGGTCAGTTCGATGATTGTGCTCATGCGTGCTCCTTCAACGGTGTACGGATGTGGCGGTAGGTGACGACGATCAGGATGGCGACGATCACGAACCAGGCGAGCAACGCCGCGGGTGGTAATGGCAGGCCGGCCTTGACGGCAAGCGAGGCAGCGGCGGCAAGCAGTACGCCAGCGAGTACCAACTTCAATGCGGGCGCGGGGAGTCGCACCGAGACCTTGGCGCCGACGAGGACGCCGGGGATCGAACCGGCCAGCAGCAATGCTGCCAGCCCATAGTCGACGTTGCCGAGGATCATGTTGCCAATCGCCGCGGCCCACAACAACAGGGCAGCATGGAAGATGTCGGTGCCAACCACTCGGTGTGGTGCGAGTTGAAAGACGGCGATCAGCAGCAGCGCCAAAATAGCACCACTACCCGCCGATGTAAGGCCGAGCACGAAGCCGACGATCAGACCAGAGATGACGGCGGCAATGAACTGGTGCTTTGGTGCTCGCTCGGGGCGCGTTGCCGACGGAAAGACCGTCTGCCAGAACATCGCCACACCGCAGATCGCAATGGCGATCGAGACGATGGCGATCAGCGGCGTGTCGATCGCGACGCCAATCTGATTCTTGAGTCGGTTCAATAGCCAAACAGCAAGTAGGGCTGCGGGAATGCTGCCGGCGGCCAGTTGCAGCGAGAGTCGTAGGTCGACTGTCCTTTTATGAAAGTGGCTGGCACCGCCGACCGTCTTAGTGACGGCCGCGTAGAAGAGGTCCGTGCCGATCGCCGTTACGGGAGGCACCCCGGCGAAGATCACCAAGAGCGGCGTCATGATCGAACCGCCACCAACCCCAGTCGCACCGACCAAGAGGCCCACACCGATGCCAAACAGAATCATCTGGATTTCGTGGGTCATGCAATTGCCCCGCCGGCAGGGTGTAGCCCACACTCGGTCTTCTCGGAGCTTGCCCAGCGACCCTCGCGCCCAGCGCCTGGCTTCGTGCAATGGGTGCAGCCAATTGACGAATAGCCGGCCGCATGCAGCGGGTTGACGGGCAGGTCGCGTTCGCGGATATACGCCCAGACATCGTCGAGCGTCCAATCGGCCAGCGGACTGATCTTCCAGATGCCACGATTGTCGTCGTACTCGACCTTCTGCGTATTCGCGCGCGTCGGTGCCTGGTCGCGCCGGAGCCCGGTAATCCACGCGTCAAGCGCACCGAGCGCACGACCGAGCGGCTCGACCTTGCGGATGCCGCAGCAGGCGTTCTGGTCGGTCTCCCAGAGTCGGTCGCCGTGGGCGGCTGCCTGGTCGGCGAGGCTGGGACCACGAAACACTTCTATCTTTATGTCGTAGCGTTCCTCAACAGCGCGCCACGTGTCGTATGTCTCGGAGAAAAGGACGTCGGTGTCGAGCGCAAAGACCCGCGCGTCGGGTCGAGCGGCAAAGACCATCTCGAGTAGGACTGCTTCTTCCTGCTGGAACGAACAGGCCAACGCAATGCTGGGATGAAACGCCTCAAGCGCTGCAGCGATGATCGCCTCAGCGGTCATCTGCTCGGCATCAGCGGGAGCGAAAGGGAGTGGATTCTGTTCAGACATTCGGTAAAAAGGGCGGCAGGCCGATCGGTATTCGCGCTGCCGTGATAAAAGCCTACCTTATGTTGTGTAGTGGTATTACTTATAACCGAGGATTATGTGGTGGCTCTCCTGCTAATCGAAACGGCGACAAGGTGCACAGCCACGACAACCAGCACGAGTATCCTGCCGGCGTGACCTCCCCCGACTATTCCGCGCTCTCGCTGCGCCTCTCCGACGAGCCCGACCCGGCCTGGAAAGTCCACTCGCTGGCATCAGAGCGCAAGGCTGCCGGCGAAGATATCATCATCCTCTCGATCGGCGAACCCGACTCGCCTCCGCCCGCCGCGGTGATCGCCGAGATCCACGCCTCCATTGCCCGTGGTCGCACGCGCTACTCGTCGGCCCGAGGCGAAGCCAACGTGATCGCCGCAATCTGCGGCTACGCCATGCGTCAGGCCGGCCGCGAGATCACGCCCGACATGGTCAACTTCTTCCCCGGCGCACAAACCGCACTGTTCGGCATGCTGATGACAATTGTTGGGCCGGGCGATGGCCTGATCGTCCCCGAGCCGTTCTACGCGCCCTACACGCAAGTACTGAGCGCAGTTGGTGTCGAGGTTACGCACATCGCACTACGGCCCGAGCACGCGTTCCATCCGTCGATCGATGAGTTACGGGAAGCGATCACACCAACGACCCGCGCGATGGTGATCACCAACCCGCACAATCCGACAGGCGCCGTACTGACGCA
Source organism: Gaiellales bacterium (assembly GCA_038911065.1). Lineage (GTDB taxonomy): Bacteria > Actinomycetota > Thermoleophilia > Gaiellales > F1-60-MAGs149 > F1-60-MAGs149. The sequence continues at coordinate 20,985 of JBCKBR010000027.1, forward strand.
CGACGAACTAACGGCGATCGCCGACCTGTGCCGCGAGCACGACATGTGGCTCGTCGCCGACGAGGTCTACGGCGAGTTCACCTACGACGGTCACGACTTCACCAGCGTGCTCGCGCTCGAGGGGCACGAAGACCACGTCGTGTCGCTGGGCACGCTCTCCAAGGCCTACGCCATGACCGGCTTTCGCCATGGCTGGGCGATCTCGCCCCCCGCACTCGGAGCCCGAGCCGGCGTACTGCTCGAAGCGATGCTGTTTGGCTGCGTGCAGTTTATCCAAGACGCTGGCGCCGTAGCACTATCCGATGGCGGCGCCTTCCCGCAGGCAGAGCGAGCCAAATATCTGCGTCGTCTCGACCTCGTCATGACAGAACTCGATGGCTCGAGTGCGATCGCGCCACGACGCCCCGAGGCTGGCATGTTCGTGATGATCGACATTCGCCCCACGGGCCTCGACGCTGAGACGTTTGCGATGCGCCTACTCGACGAGCAACGCGTCGCCGTGTTGCCCACCCACACCTTTGGGCCCTCGGGCGCAGGCCACGTGCGCATTTCGCTTGGTATGGACGATGCGCAACTCGTCGAGGCCGCGCGGCGTATCCGCGCCTTTGCCGACTCGCTCTAGTCTGTCGAGCCGTCGGCGGGGAGGATCTTCATGACCGCCATCTGGCCATGGTCTTCGTGCACAAGCACGTGGCAATGGAAGACCGTCGTGCCTGCGAAATCGTCGAACGGAATCCGCACAACGATCGTCCGCCCCGGTGGGATCGCAATCGAATCCGCCCACTCCGGCGGCCCTGTCAGAGCCTGACCGTTACGGCGGACGACTTGGTAAGCGTTCACGTGCATGTGGAAGGCGTGCCACTCGGGCGAGTCATTGGCGATCGTCCACTCCTGCACGGTGCCAACGCGCGCGACGAACGTGGGTCCGACCGCATTCTTCGAGCCACCCATGCCAGGCATGCCGCTCATGCTGCGACGGTCATAAAACAATGCCCCATCGATGTAGAACTGCGCAATCGACGGCGACTGCGTGAAGCGGATCACGCGCTTCGCAGCGATCTTGACGGACGCGCCGCGCAGATCGCGCTGCGGGAGCAACGTCGTGGGGATCGCCTCGGGTGTCTGCGCCGCGCCCGCTACCCGCAACGTCGCAATCTGCACCCGTGGCTGCGTGCCGTACGGCGTTGGTCGCTGATTGAAGTACGACTGGATCAGCGGGAACGACCCGGCCTTCGGTCCGGCCTGGACCAGAACCTCCATGCGCTGTCCTGGTGCGAGCCAGATTCGCCCGATGCGCTTCGGCGTACCGAACGTGTTCCCATCCTGTGACAGCTGCCAATACGTCGCGCCGCCCATCGGCAGAATCTTCAGGAAGCGCTCCGCCGTCGCGTTGAGGATGCGCCAGCGTTGCGTCTCGCCCGGCTTGATGTCAACGACCGGTTGCACCTGCCCGTTGATCGTAATCAGGCGGTGAACCGGAACCTGATACTGACCGCTGGTGATTGCACCATTCTTGACTTGAACATTCTGAATGACCATCACACGCTCGCGTAGACCTTTGATGCCAGCGATCTCATCGAGCCCACCGCGCACGATGATCGCGCCCACTTGGCCCTGCGAGACTTGCATATCCGTGTACATGTGGGCGTGCGGGTGGTACCAGAACAACCCGGATGCATGGTCGGCAGGAATCGGGTATTGGTATTGATATTGCTCGCCCGGCTTAATCGCGAGCAGCACGTCGTCGCCCGGGGCCTTCGGCGACACATGCAGACCATGCACGTGCAGGTTGGTGATGTTGCCGAGCGGCTGCGGGTATCCCGCGTAGGGCTGGCCGGGGAAGATCGGCGGCGGGTCGAGCGACGATGCGCCGTAGGGCAAATAGTCGGCCTGCATGCGGTTGCGGAGTAGGACGTTGAACTGGTCGCCAGGGCTGATGACTAGCGTCGGACCAGTAAACTGGCCGTTATAGACCTCACCCCGCACTGTGCGTCCACCAACGGTCGTGGTGCTGAGTTTCGCGGTCAGCGAAGTGCTCAGCGAGCCGTTCGCCGATTCGATGCGCTGCGGCTCGGTCAGCGGCTCCCCGGTGACGAATCCGCTGCAGGCGAAGCACGGCGGTGTGGTGATAGCAGCCTCAGCGGCAGTACCTCCAACCAGCGCGACAGTGGCGACGAGCAGACCAATCAGTACCGAATAACGCGAGCGCATCCGGGAACCCTACAGCAACGGGGCGGCGTCAGCCTAATCGGCGATCCGACCGGCGGAGCGCAGCAACTCGACGACGCGCTTGCGCGGCATCGCCGGCACACGGCGCCCGTGGCGACCATGCATCTCCTCGTTGGCGACCAGCGCGTTGATAATCGCCTCCTCGACGCACTGGACGGTTGCCGCAAAAATATCGTCGAGTCGCGTCCACGGCAACACCTCTAGCGACGCGATCTCGTCCTCCTTCGGCTCCCCCACAGGAAAGCCCATCGCGTAGGCGCCTGGGTTCGCCGTCGAGAATGCGAGGAAGATATCGCCAGAGAAGTGCGAACCCGTCGTGCCGGTGCGCGCCAAGCCGAGCGATACACGGCGCGCCATCGCCTTCGTCTGGTGTGGCAAAAGCGGAGCATCGGTCGCGAGGATCACGATGATCGAGCCCGAACCCGGTGGCGCAAGCCAGTCGTCCTGCCCAAGCGGATCGTCGTCGAGCAACTCCTGCCCAACCCGCACACCCGCAATCGTCAACTCGGCACGCGACCCAAAGTTGGACTGCACGAACGCGCCGACCGTAAAGGTTCGTGGACCCCACGGTACGCGGCGCGACGCCGTGCCACAACCACCCGTAAATCCATAGCAATTCATCCCCGTACCACCACCAACAGAGCCCTCCTCGAGTGGGCCGCTGGCGGCCGAATCGAGCGCAGCGTGCACCTCGTCCTCTGTGATCCGCCGGTCGTTGATCTCGTGCAGGAAGCCGTCCCACGTCTCTGCCGCAACGGGCAATGACCACTCGTCGTTGGGGTCCGGATGCCGAGTGTGTAGCCAACTATTGATACCCGCCTGCGCGATGCCAACAGCGGCAGTGCTCGTGATCGCAATTGGCAGACTGACTGTCCCCGACTCCTCAATCCACACCCAGCCCGTCATCTCGCCATTGCCATTGAGCGAGTAAACACCGGCTGCGCACGGATCGTGCGGATTCGCCTTGCCGCGCGGATGGATACCCGTAACGCCCGTGCGCACACCATCGCCCTCGATCACCGTTGTATACCCAACCTCGACCCCCGGCACATCCGTAATCGCATTCCACGGACCCGGTGTACCGTCGAACGGAATACCCAGCGCGCGGGCTCGCGGCTTACCCAACGGAGTGGCGAGATGCGGATCGCTCATACCCAAACGCTAGCCGGTGCGTCGGCAAC
>JBCKBR010000028.1:0-24355 GCA_038911065.1 Gaiellales bacterium
GATTACTACGGCGTGCTGGGTGTCGCGCGTGACGCGTCGGACGGCGAGATCAAGAAGGCGTTCCGTAATTTGGCGCGCCAGCTGCATCCCGATGTCAACCCGGACGATCCCGAGGCGGGTGAGCGCTTTCGTGTTGTCGCGGAGGCCTACGAGGTCCTCTCAGTCACGGAGACACGCGTGCAGTACGACCGTTACGGGCATGCCGCCTTTGCGGGTGGGGGGCAGGGCGGTGCGCAGTACGGCAACCTCGACGACATCCTCGGCATGTTTTTCGGCGAGGGCATGTTCGGGGGTCGCAGGGGCCCGCGCGGGCCCCGCGCGGGGTCGGATGCTGCAGCGGCGATCACGCTGACGTTGCGCGACGCCGCCGTCGGTGTGCAACGGGAGATTGAGGTGGAGATCGTCGCGCCCTGCAATCGCTGTGCAGGCTCAGGAGCGGAACCTCCCACCCGTCCAATTCCCTGCCCGACGTGCGGTGGCATCGGCGAGGTACGCCAGATCTCGAATACACCGCTCGGGCAGATCGTCCGGCAGATGCCGTGTTCGGCGTGTCGCGGGCGAGGAGCGACGGTCGAGACTCCGTGTACGGCGTGTCGCGGTCGCGGTCGGCAGCCAGAGCAGCGAACGGTGAGCGTCGGCATTCCCGCGGGCGTCGATACGGGCCAGCGCGTGCGCGTCGTAGGTCAGGGCCATGCGGGTGATCCTGGAGCACCGCCCGGTGATCTCTATGTCGCGATCCAGATTGACGAGGATCCCGCGATCGAGCGCGATGGCCTCGACCTGCACGTGCTCGTGGACCTCACCGTCACACAGGCGATGCTTGGCGCTACCGTGCACGTCCCGTGCCTTGAGGGCATGGAGACAATCGTGTTGCAGTCGGGGACGCAGCCGGGCGAACGGCGCACACTGCGCGGCAAGGGCATGCCGATGATTGGGAATGAGAAGCGCCGTGGCGACCTGCATGTCACGTTCGCCGTCCACGTGCCACGCAAGCTCGAGCCGACTGCTCGTCTGCTCGTCGAAGAGCTCGATAAGGCGATCGACGAGGACGCGTACCGCACGGAGCGTGGCCTGTTTGGTCGCATCCGTCGTGGACGCTCGCGTGGTTGATCCGCCACTTACGCGATGGCAGATCGAAGTGCCGGCGGGACGCGCAGAAGAGGCGATCGTGTTCTTGCTCGAGGCGTTTCCAGGCGGTCTCGAGGAGATTGCACGTGGGACTTCAATCGGGTTTGCGGGCTACCTTGGTGTCGACGAGCCGGCGCCCCAGTTGCCCGACTGGCTGACTGCAACGCCCGAGGCTGTGCCCGATGGTTGGCGTCTCGCGTGGCGCAAGTTCCATCACCCCGTAAAAATTGCCGACACGTGGGTACGACCGCCGTGGATTGACGAGCCGTCCGACGCCGTCATTCTCGACCCGGGACACGCCTTCGGTACGGGCGCGCATGGCTCGACACGTGGCGCTGGTGCGCTGCTCGCCGCCGAGCCGCCGGGCCGTCTACTCGACCTTGGCTGTGGCTCGGGACTATTGGCAATTCTTGCAGCGCGCGCGGGGCATTCGCCGATTATAGCGATGGACATCGACCAGTTTGCAATCGATTCCACGCGTGAGAACGCAGAGATTAATGGCGTTTTAGACGTGATCGAGGTTCGTCTCGGCGACGCGATTATGGAGCCGCTGCCCGAGGTCGATCTCGTGGTCGCGAACATCGAGCGTAAGATCGTTGAGATGCTGTTGCAGCGCGATGGGCTTCCGAATCGCCTGATCGCAAGTGGCTTACGCGTCGAAGATCCGTTGGTCTATGACGGCTGGCGCATTGAGGGCGAGCAAGTCCTTGACGGCTGGCGTTCGATTCTGCTCGTACGCGGCTCTTCCTGACTCTCAGCTCGCGCACCACGTACCCTTTGCGGAGTGGCACACATCTTCCGCTTCTTTCTCCCACCAGATCTCGCAGCGGCCCCCGACGCGCAGGTGACGCTCGCCGCCGTTGATGCGAAGCGATTGCACAAAGTGTTGCGGCTGGAGGCGGGGGAGGTGGTCGAGGTAGCGGACGGCACGGGCCGCGTGTTTATGGCTACGGTCGCGGACTCGAAGCGTGGGACGCTGCTCCTGGGGAAGGAATCTGCCCCGCAACCGGAGCTCGCGCCGATCCGCGTGCTGCTCGCGCAGAGCGGGCCGCGTGCAGACGATGCGATCGAGAAGCTCGTCGAGCTGGGTGTCAGTGCGATTGGTCCTTTGCTGGCCGTCGGGCGGCGACGCGAGGCGCGGACTGATCGCTGGGAACGGATTGCCGCGGGCGCTGCCGCGCAGGCGAAGCTGTCAAGGATTCCTACGATTCTCGATCCCGTTGCATTGCCTGACGCGCTCCACGCCGGGGCCGTTCTGCTGTCACACGAGGAGGCGGACAGTGCTCTTGATACAGCGCTGGCAGGAGCAGGTCTGCCGGTGACGCTGCTGATCGGGCCCGAGGCCGGTTTCGCGGCTACCGAACTCGCGCTCGCGCGAGCTGCGGGAGTGCCGATCGTTTCGCTTGGCCCAACCGTCTTGCGAACGGAGACCGCCGCGATCGTGGCGGCTGCCGTCGTGCTCGACCGGATCGGACAAAGTTGATGTGTTCGAATGCTGACCGACGAGTACTGGCGGTGCCTACGGCGGCTATTGTCGTAGGTGGCGGGATCAACCGAAAGGCCGAGCCATGATCGAGCAGGTCAAAGCAGATCTTCGTGAAGCACGATTTGCGCGTGATGCGGAGAAGGTCAGTGCGCTCTCGATGTTGCTGGCCGCGCTGACCGACGCGGAGAAGGCCAATGGCGCGCTCGACGAGCTGGCGGCCATCCAGGTGTTGACCCGCGAGCGGAAGCGTCGCGTCGAGGCGGCCGAGAGCTTCCGTGAAGGGGGACGCGAGGAGGCTGCGGTCAAAGAGGAGTCGGAGGCGGCGCTAATCGACGGCTACCTGCCCGAACAGATTGCGCCGGGTGAGTTGAGTGTCATGATCGCGGCGGCGATCGTCGAGGCGGGAGCGACCACACCCAAGGATCTTGGGGCAGTGATGAAGCTGCTGCAGCCAAAGACGGCTGGGCGCGCGGATGGCAAGGCTGTCGCAATGGCAGTACGCGAGGCGCTCGGCGCTTGACACGAACCTCGTTTACCGTCTCCGACGCCTTTGCGCGCGAGCTCTCCTCGCGCGGCGATGAGGTGCTCAAGGCGGTGGCGCAGACCGCGAGTTGCAAGGTCTACCTCCGTGGCGACGAGGTGATGCTGCACGGTGACGACGATCAGGTTTTGCGAGCCCAAACGGTCCTCGGCGAACTCGGCGACCTGGTGGCGGGAGGAACGGCGCTCGAGGCGCAGACGGTCGAGGCCGTGACCGGCGTATTGGCCACGGATGGGCACGCCAAAGATGTGCTCAGCGATGTCGTCTGGCGCTACCGCACCACGACGATTCAGCCCCGTACAATCAACCAGAAACGCTACGTCGACGCGATTCGCAACACCACGATGACGTTTGGTTGCGGGCCTGCGGGCACCGGTAAGACGTATCTGGCGATGGCGCTTGCCGTCGCCGCACTCGACGCGCGACAGGTGTCGCGGATCATCCTGACGCGGCCTGCCGTCGAAGCGGGTGAGCGACTCGGCTTCCTCCCGGGCGATCTGATGGCCAAGGTCGACCCGTATCTGCGTCCCCTTTTCGATGCGCTCTACGACATGATGGAGGGCGAGCGTGTGACGGCCTTGCTGGAGCGCGGCGTCGTCGAGGTGGCGCCACTGGCATTTATGCGCGGCCGCACGCTCAACGACGCGTTCATCATCCTCGATGAGGCGCAGAACACCACGCGTGAGCAGATGCGGATGTTCTTGACGCGGCTCGGGATGGGATCGAAGGTCGTCGTGACGGGGGACCCAACCCAGATTGATTTGCCGCGCGACAAGGTGTCGGGACTGATCGAGGCGCGTACGGTGCTGCAAGGCGTCGCAGGCATCGAGATCATCGAGTTCGAGCGCGCCGACGTGGTGCGACACAAGCTCGTGCAGGAGATCGTGGAGGCGTATCGCGTCTCGGACGAGGAGTCGGCATGAGTGTCGAACTCGACGATCGCGTAGCGACGGGTGTGGTGGAGAGTGAGATCGCCGCCGTCGTCTTGGCGGTGCTGGAGGCTGAGGGAGTGGGGGAGGTTGAGGTTGGTGTCGTGCTCGTTGACGAGGACGAGATGCAGGCGCTCAATCGTGAGCACCGCGCGCTCGACACGCCGACCGATGTGCTGTCGTTTCCGATCGACGACGATGGTGATGACGATTTGGATGGCGTGACACGGATGCTTGGCGACATTGTCATTTGCGTGCCGGTGCTACGTGCGCAGGCAGACGAAAACGAGGTTGAGTGCGGCGACGAGCTGGTCGACCTACTCGTCCACGGTACGTTGCATCTTTTGGGGTACGACCACGAGACCGATGCGGGCGAGATGCTCGCTCGGCAAGACGAACTCGTTGCAACGTTGCAACCGATTGCGTGGCCTTCGGTCTAACAAACGGTTGCCGCTGTGACTGGTTTGAGCTTGTGCGTCGGCCGTACGCGCGTGTCCGCGTCAACTTTGTGCGTCCGCGCAGTCGTCGACCTGCTGGTCTCGGGCGATGCTGTGATCATGGAATGGCAGCCCGGAGCACGCGGGATCGTGATCGGTGAGCGCTATCGGCTCGCGGGAGCGCTACGGCGCACGGGGATGATCGACGCGATCGACCTCGACGCCGACCCGGGCGACGCGGCGTGCCGCGTGGTGGGTGTGCCGGGGGATCTAGCTGCCGTGGACGCCTGGGAGGATGCGTGGCGGGCGGCCGAACAGGTGGCAGGCCTGCCAACACTGCGCGAGCTGGTTGTCGATGAGGATGGTGCGGCGTGGGCGGTGATTGCTGCAGCCCCATCGGGGGCGAGTGGTCCACTGCCAGAAGATGGGCGTCGACAGGCGGCGTTGATCGCGGCTGCGCTCGCGGAGGCGGGGCTCGACCCCACCGATGTGACGTCCGCGATGCTGGTGGCTACGACCGATGGACGATTGCGGATCGATGGTGTCGTCTGGCTCGGATCGGGTGGCTCGCTGCGTGCCGGCAGACAGCACCTCCTCGATCTATTACCGCCCGATGTCGTTGTCGATCCCGTCGGCTTTGAGCCAGAATCGAGCGCCACCGTTCGGCCTCCACGGCGGAAGCCCGCTCGCCGGTCGAGACGGCGTCTCCTGGTTCCATTGGCAATCGTGGTGATGCTGGCAGGAGCGGCCGCAGCGCTGCTGCTTCCCACTGGCTCGATGGGTACGTCTGTCAGCAACCCTGTCTCGATCGAGGCTCCCGCAGCAGACGTGTTGCTGGGCGAGGCTGCGCACTCGCTTGTGACGACCGATCTGGTCGCGGCGCGCGAGCGTGAGGTGGCGCAGCAGGTCGCACCACAACCCGGGTGGGACGATGCGCCGACGGTCACCGAGACGGTGGTCGTGACGACCACCGTGATGGATACGCAGCCGGTGGCGTCTGCAGCCCACGATCTGCCCCTCGTCCCGGCAGACGATGGTGTTGTGGTTCTCCCAGCATCCAACGCCGCCAGCGTGCCGGTGCTTCCGGTCGAGGCGAGCTCAGCAGTGCCTTCGATCGGAGGCTGAGCACCGCCGTTCGTTTCAGCACACACGGATGCCCCCGAGACGATTTGAACGTCTGACCCCAGCCTTCGGAGGGCTGTGCTCTATCCACTGAGCTACGGGGGCGAAGGAACGCAGGATAGCGGAGCGGCACGAGGTGCCTCTGTCGTACGGTTCAGCAATGCAATTGACCGCCCATATCGAGAACTTGACGCTGCACGAACCGTTTGAGATCGCGCGGGGCGTCTCGACGCACGAACCGGTGCTGATCGTCGAGCTCGAGCACGACGGCATCGTCGGTTGCGGAGAGGGAGCGCCCGTCGACTATCACGGCGAGACCACCGAGGCGATGCTCGCCGAGGCGCAGCGCGATGTGGCGGCCATGCTCGGCTCGGACCCCTTCGCGCTCGAGTCGATTATGCGCCGCCTGCGGTCCGAGGGTCTGATGGGTGGAACGCGGATGGCGATCGATGGGGCGCTGCACGATTGGATTGGAAAGCGACTCGGGCAGCCGACCTGGCGCCTGCTGGGGCTCGATGCCGTCAGCCCGCCAACGTCGTTCACGATTGGCATCGACACGGTTGAGGGAACGGCGGATAAGGTGCGACGCGCGGTCGGCTACAAGGTGCTCAAGGTCAAGGTCGGTGGTGCCTCCGACCTTGAGCGACTCGAGGCCGTACGGGCCGGCTTTGACGGACCGATTCGCATTGATGGCAACGAAGGCTGGGACATTGAGATCGCCAAGGCGATCACGCCGGATCTGCTCCGACTGGGGGTTGAGTTCGTCGAACAACCGTTCCATCGTGAGGACGTTGACGCGTACCGCGCCTACCGGCAGATGGCCACACGGCTCCCCGTGATTCTCGACGAATCGTGTCAGGACGCGCACGATGTGCCGCGCTGTGCCGAGCTGGGCGACGGCGTCAACATCAAGATCGCGAAAACGGGGGGCATTCGCGGCGGCATATCGCTGGCACGCGCAGCGCGGGCACACGGCTTGAATGTGATGATCGGTTGCATGATCGAATCGGAGCTTGGTATCGCCCAAGGCGCGCAGATCGCCTCCCTCTGTGACCACGTGGACCTCGATGGGCACTTGTTGATCGACGATGGTCCGTACCGCGGGCTTGGCTTTGTGGATGGGGTCGTCGTGGTTTCGGATCGACCGGGATTAGGGGTGGAGGCGGTATGAGTGAGCAGTTGGCGATATTGGCGGAGGGGCTCTGGGCTGAGTCCGATGCCAAGACGGGCCACGGCGTGCTGCGCTTTGGCAGTCGTGACATCGTCTGTGTCGTCGACAGTACGCAGAACGGCCGCAGGAGCGCCGAGGTCGTGCCCTTCGCGCGTCGCGATGTACCGATCGTCGCCGATGTCGATGCTGCCCGCGCGCTCGGTGCAACGGTGGCGTTGATTGGTGTGGCACCCGCAGGGGGTCGGCTGACCGACAGCTGGCGCGACCAGCTCGTTCGGGCGATGCAACTCGGCATGAGCGTAGAGGCTGGCCTGCATACGCTGCTGGCTGACGACCCCGTTCTGGTCGCCGCCGCAACCGAGTATGGCGTCGGGCTCAAGGATCTGCGCGAATCACCCAAGGAGTTGACGATTCCCCGCCTCGATCTCTCGCGTCCCACGGGCATCCGTGTCGTCCACACGGTCGGCACGGATTGTGCGATTGGCAAGATGTCCACGGCGCTCGAGCTAACGAACGGTGCCTGTGCGCGTGGGCGCAAGGGCGTTTTCGTGGCGACCGGGCAGACGGGCATCGCCATCAGTGGTTGGGGCATCGCTGTCGATCACGTCATCTCTGACTACGTCAATGGCGCCGCAGAAGCACTGATTGACGAGGGCGCAACCCACGGTGACCTGTTGTTCCTGGAAGGGCAAGGATCGCTGCTGCACCCCGGCTACAGCGCCGTCACGATGGGACTACTACACGGGTCGCAGCCGGACGTACTGGTTCTCCAGCACCTCGCAGGTCAGACGCACAACGACGACTACCGCTCGCGGCCGATTCCGCCGCTACCCGAAGTGATCGAGATCTACGAGCGGGCCACAGCAGTGGTACGCCCTGCGCGAGTGGTTGCCATCGCGCTGAATACGAAGCACCTCGACGATGCCGCGGCACAGCAAGCGATCGTAGATACCGCAGCGCTGACAGGGCTGGTCTCAGGTGACGTGGTGCGCTACGGTCCAGATCGCGTATTGGACGCCGTGCTTACTGCTGTAGATCAGCTGCAGTAGGGGCGACTTGACACGAACACTTGTTCGGGCTACACTCACGAACATATGTTCGATATCCGCATACTCCGTTCCCTCGGTCTACTCCTTGCCGTGCTCGCTCTTGTGCTCGTGATTGGCCTGCGCACCGCGCCGGTCAGTGTGGGGTCCAGCACACCCGAGCTTTACGCCGTCCAAAGCGGCGACACACTCTGGTCGATCGCCACGGACCACAGTAGTCGGGATCCGCGCGACATGGTGGGGGAAATCAAGCGTGTCAATAGCCTCAATAGTGCGCTGCTGACTCCAGGTCAGATACTCCAGATCCCGACCGATTAGCGACCATTGGCCTGCGCTGCTTGTTGGCGTTGTGTGTACGTATAGCGGAAAACAGTCAAAGATATGTGGAATTCGTTAGGACTCCAATAGGATTTCTGGCGCTGGGTGGTAGGAGCGGCGACAACGCGGAATCCTACAAAAGCAATGACAGCAATCGCCACACCCAAACGCCCCACACGCAGCCGTCGCATCGTCGAGACGGGCGCAAACTTTGATCAGCCCGCCGTCGAGACGATTGACGATTCTTTTGACGAAACGCCAGAGGTCGATCTGCTCTTTACGTATGTGCGCCAGATTGGCGATACCAGGCTACTCAGTGCGGGCGAAGAGGCCGCACTTGCGCGGCGCAAGGATGCAGGCGACATGCGCGCCAAGCAGGAGCTGATCGAACGCAACCTCCGTCTTGTGATGTCGATCGCGCGTCCGTATAGCGCTGCTTCAGGCGTGCCGCTGCTCGATCTCATTCAAGAAGGCAATGTCGGCCTCATGCGCGCTATCGAGAAATTCGATCACCGCAAGGGCTTCAAACTCTCAACGTATGCGACGTGGTGGATCAAGCAGGCAATCAGTCGCGCGATTGCGGACCAAGGCCGAACGATTCGCCTGCCGGTCCACGTGGTCGATAACCTCAAGCGAGTGCGGAAGGCCGAACGACGCCTGCGACAAGAGCTCGGCCGACCCGCAACGCCCGAGGAGCTCTCGACCGCGACAGGGCTCGGCATCAAGAAGGTCGTAGCGCTCCTCGATGTCATCGACGATCCGATCTCGCTCGATGTTGGCGTGGGCGATGGAGCTTCCGATATTGCTGATCTCGTCGCGGACCCGCACGCCATCCGGCCGGACCGGGCGATAACTGAAGGCAATGTTGTGGTTGATCTCGAACTGGCCCTCGACCAACTCCACCAACAAGAGCGCGAGATTGTCGAGTTGCGTTATGGCCTCGACGGCAACGGCACCCGTACGCTCGAGCAGGTTAGTGCAGAGGTCGGCTGCACCCGTGAGCGCGTCCGACAGGTGGAAGGGCGCGCTCTGGCGACGCTCGCCAAGGCAAATCCCGAATTGCGGGACTATCTCGCGCAGTCTGCGTAAGCGCAGCGGTAGATCGATGCGGCGATGGCGTCTGTGGTTATCCTCGCAGGGGCCAACGCAGAACCGTAGAATCTGACCCATGGCGAATTCGGATCAGCGGATGCGGGTGCACCGCTTTGAGGAACCGGTCGCAGCCAGTCTTGGCCCACGAACACCAAAACCGCGACGGAAACCGCGACGATGGCCCTTCGTCGTGGCGGGAGGGATCGTGCTGATCGCTCTTGTGCTCGCCGGTGGAGCAGCCTATCTCGGGCGGGATACCGGTCTCAGCATTCCTGAAGGTACGCGCATTGATGGGGTGGCAGTTGGTGGTATGACCACGGCCGCTGCGCTGGCGGCGGTTCGCTCTCACGGCAGCGATCTGGTCGCTCGTGGGCTGATCATGATCGTTGGAGGCAATCGTTTCCAGATCGACCCTGCGACGATCGATCTACGCCCGAATGCGGCAGCCGCTGTGCGTGCCGCTCAAGGCGAATCGAGTTTCCTCGAACGCCTCCAAGGGCGGCTGGGAATTGCCACGGTACGTGAGATTCCCCTGACCTACCTGTTTAACAACAAGTCCTATCTGCGCGCCACGCTGCCGATGCGCCAGGCTGTTGATATCGCACCACAGTCCGCCGCCATTACGACGAATGGTAGCGGCGCCTTTATTGTGACTCCCGCCGTCGATGGTCAGCGCATCAGCGCCACGGAGCTGCGTCGGGCGTTGCGCAATGTTGGACACACTGGCCCAGAGATTGTCGTACCGACCGTCGTCGTTTCCCCCCTGATCACAACAACAGCAGCGACAGCGACGGCCGAGCAGGCCCGCAGCTATGTGAGCACACGCCATGCAGTCACACTCCGTGGCGATACAAGCCTGGTGCCCAAAGGGGTGATCTTGCGCTCCGCAGGCATCGAAACAGAGCGCACGGGGCTCCGTTTTGTGATCTCGCGGGGCGTGCTACGCGCGTACTTTGGCCGCGTTTACGGTAAAGCGGAGAAGCCAGCACGCAACGCGACATTTACGACCAACAGGCAAGGAAAGGCGCGAATCATCGGCGGTCGCAACGGTCGTGGCGTCGACGTCGAGGCGCTCGTCCGCGTCTGGGAACAGAACCCAGAACAGCGAGTTGTGCCAATCACTGTCGGTATGCGCGAACCTGCGCTGACGAATAGCGAAGCGCAAAACATGGGCATCAAGCAGATTGTTGGCCAATTCTTCACGCCGTATAACGGGGGGCCTCGCGTCTCGAACATCGAGCGTGCAGCCGAGATTCTCGACCAGTTCATCATTCCTGCCCGCGGCCGGTTTTCACTCAACGAGGCGTTGGGCGAACGCACACGGGCCCGGGGCTTTGTCGAAGCACCAATGATCGGCGACGACAACATTCTCGAAGACGTTGTGGGGGGCGGAATCTCGCAGATTTCAACGACGGTATTTAACGCAGCGTTCTTCAGTGGACTCAAGTTGATTGCGCACACACCACACTCGTTCTGGATTTCGCGCTACCCGATGGGGCGCGAGGCAACGGTCTCGTGGGGCGGCCCCGAATTGGTGTTCGAGAATAATTGGGATGCGCCGATCGTGATCTTGACCCACACCAACGATGAAGGGGTCACGGTGCAGTTCTTATCCGACCCGCTCGGACGTAGGGTGGAAGCGGTCGAGGGGACTCCGTATGGATACAAGAAGGCGAGAATGCTCAGGATTCGCGATAAAACTCTCGCTCCAGGCGAGCTTGTGCTTGATCAGAAAAAAGGCGAGAGCGGGTTCAAGATCACCTATGGACGCATGATCTACCGGAACAGCAAACTGATCTCGAGTGAGAGTTGGCGCTGGCGGTACGCGCCAGCGAACGGGATCATTCGCTACGGGTCACGTGTTCCGGTCGATCCAGTCGTCCCGGGCAGTGCCACTGACGAAGCCCCCCACGAGGACACCGATGTCTCCACAACAGAGACGACAACAGTCCCTGTGCCTTAGTTGTCGTGCCTACGCAGGTTGCGAACATTCGCAACCTGCGTAGGCACGACAACTAAGGGCGCTGCAAACGATGGCTGACAGTTTGGCGTGGGGGAGGAGGTACTGTTGGAAGGCGTCTCGGCTACGCACCGAGCGGCTGCGTCGGTGGCAGCGCGATACCTAATCCACTGGTAGCGATGCGACGGTTCATCGCCCGTTCTGCAGCGCGCTGCAGTGACTCCGACATTGAGGGGGTAACGACCCCCGTATTGGCGAGCGATTCGACCGTCAAGTGTTCATTCACTGCGAGCGCGATCAGTGCGATGTTCTCCGATGCGCGATAGCCGACAATCGAGCCACCAAGCAGAATGCCCGTCGCGGGCTCCGTGATCAGTTTGATCATGCCTTCACGCCAACCCGAGATAACGCCGCGGGGATTAGCTCCGAGGTAGTGCTTGGTAACTTCGACCGTAATGCCATCACGGGCCGCGGCAGACTCGGTCAGACCGACAGTCGCCACTTCGGGGCGCGTGAAGATCGTCCAAGCAACGTTCTTTAGCTGCAACGGCTCCGAGACTGCACCGAATGAGTGCAACGCCGCGTGGCGCCCCTGCATCGCACCCGTTGAGGCGAGCATCATGCCGCCGGCGACGTCGCCGGCGGCATAGATACCCTCGACCGTCGTGCGCATGTGCTCGTCGATCACAATTGCCCCGCGCTCATCGAGGTCTACGCCAAGCGCGTCCAGACCGAGCCCCGCGGTATTCGCGCGCTGCCCCATGCAGATAATCGCGTGAGAGCCACGGAAGGTGCGACCGTCGGCGGCCTTGACGAGCACATGGTCCTCGTCAACGTCCACGTGGGTGATGCGCGTATCCATCTGGATCTCAATGCCACGCGAGAGGAAGCCCTCTTGCACGATCTCAGCGACATCCTCGTCCTCGGCGGGCAGCACCTGCGAGCGCGCGGACAGCAGCGTGATTTGGCTACCCGACGAGGCGTAGAACTCGGCGTACTCACACCCCGTTGCGCCAGCACCAACGACGAGCAGGTGCGCGGGTGTCTCGCGCAGATCGAGGACCTCACGCGTCGTAAAGACGCGAGCATGATCAAACTCTGCAAACGCGGGGACCCAGGGACTCGCGCCGGTGGCGATCAGCAGATTGTCGTACCTGACCTCAGATGTGTAGCCATCGCAATCGACATGGATCATGCCTGGTTTTGTGACCACGCCGCGCCCATGGAGCACCCGCACCGTGGTCTCTGCGAGTCGATCGCGAATCCCTCGCGATTGGTGGGTGGCGACCCAACGCGCATGGGCAACCGCCCTCAACATGTCGACGTGCGGCTTGCCATGTTCGAAGACGACGCCCGATTGGTCGGCTCGGTCGATCGCAGCCAACACCGTCGCGGTCGAGAGCAGGGTCTTCGATGGAATCAAATCCGTCAGCGTACAGGAGCCCCCGAGCCCGCGGTCCTCGATCAGCGTTACCTCGGCGCCGAGAGCGGACGCAGCAGATGCTGCTGCATAGCCAGCCGGTCCTCCACCCAAAATCACGAAGCGCATAGACAGCAGCCTATCGTGTTTGGGCGAATGGCTTCACGACAGAAGCCGATCGACCTGGCGGTTCGGTTTCGTGATTGGAGGCGGACGCCACAACCGCGCGGATGGGCGGACCCCACAACCGCGGGGTTGTGGCGTCCGCCTCCATCACGAAATCCCTTCGCACGATCTCAAGTCCATCAAACCACGCATTGCGGGATCCTCTTCAACGTACACAGCCGAAGGTTTCCTGGTCCTGACCAAGCCTGAGCAGCGGGGTGGACGGTTACTTGTTGAAGGAAACCCGATTACGCGTGCTTGTCACCACAACTTCTCATAACCATGATTATCAGGCGTGCGGTAGTTTGGCGTATTGGTTTGGGTAAGGCAACGATATGCTGCGTCGGTAGACTACGACTGATCCTGATCACTAGGATCTGTTGACGACACCGCAGGAGAATCAATGTTCGGGTTAACGCTATGGCAGATCGGGATCGTGATCGTGATTGGTTTCCTCGTGTTTGGCATCGGCGGCAGCAAGAAACTGTTCCGACGTGCCGGCGGCCGCATCAAAGATACGGGCTCGGGCATCAAGGGTGCCGCGCTGGAGTTGCAGACCAGTTTTGGCGAGGAAGCCGACGAGAACTCTGCTGTCTATCGCACCACCAAAGCTGGTCGGGAAAAGGTCAGCGAAGGTGCGACAATCGCCATGGACGCCGCCAAAGAAGCTCGCTCAGAACTCGGCAATCTTGTCGATGACGCACGTGCCGGTGCCACCGGTCAGGATCCGCAGACCGCAATCGGTAGAGCCGCACGCTCCGTCAGCGCATCCGCGCAAGACATGCGTGCAGCGATCGGTGAAGGAAGCGATCAGCACGAGCCACAGACGGTGCTCGGTAAGGCCACGAAGACGGCCGGCGAAACCGCCAAGGCGCATGTCGGCCTGCTGGGCGCGGCGGCTACCGAGTTTCGTGCCGGCGTCGAAGGCACGCCTGCCGCTGAGCCGGCGACTGCGGCAGCGGCTCTGCCGACGGCGGCTGGACAAGAGACCGCAGCCCCTCCTGAGACCGCGGCCGCTCCTGAGGCCGCGGCCCCTGCTGCTCCCGCAGCCCCTCCTGAGACCGCGGCCGCTCCTGAGGCCGCGGCCCCTACTGCTCCCGCAGCAGCGAACGAATCACCAGCCAGCGAGCAGGCGTAGTAGCGACGATGCCATCGGTCTACGAACAGGACCGTCGTGCCCTGTTCGAGATCGCGATCGTGCTCGCTCTCGCACTCGGCGCCGTCGCCGGCGCGTTGATCATCGCAACCGGTTTACCAATCGTCACGATTCTGGCTGGCGGCGGCGCGCTCTACGCGATTGCGTTTGTCGTGATCGCCCTCGTCTCGTAACACCCAGCACGGTCGCTACAGCGTGATACCGATCGACGAATTGCCCGTCACGATCGCCAAGATCGAACCAATCAGCCAGCCAAACGTTGCCACGATTAGTGCGATCTTGGCAGTGCGCGTACGCTCCCCCGCTAGCACCAGCGCAATAATCGCAAACCCAATTGCGAAGAAACCGGTGATCATCGGAGCGAACCAGACAGCAAGCACGCCGAGCCCACAGGCCAAGCCCGCCAACAACGCCGATACCGTCTGCGTGCCGGTATCGCGCGGCTCGAGTACTCGGTCGACGTAATCGAGCTGTGTCATCGTCTCGTCGACTGGTTCTCCCGTGCTGATCGTCTGCTCTGCGCTCATTGGTCTAGTCGATCCTCTAGCGTCGGCACCGGACATCGGTGATTGCAGACAGCATAGCGTGCATCATCCACTGGTCGAGGTGCACGCGCGCAACAGCGCTCCCTGCGCACGTTGCGATTGGTGCGATGTTGCTGTTCGTCCGCAAACATGGCTACGATGCCCAGCGTGAGCAGAATTGGTTTTTACGCTGCGCCTGCCGAGTCGATAGAGAATCAATGAAAACACTCAAGGTTTTCCCGCTCGTAATTATTGGCACGGTTGTCGGAGCCATCATCAGCGTGCTCCTGATCGTGCTGCGCACGCTGCCGGTACAGGCCTCTGCCGAAGCCTCTGACATTGACAATCTCTACATCTTCTTTCTCGCCTTCTCTGGCGTCATCTTCGGCATCGTCGTCTTGTTCCTCTTGGTCGCGGTCTACCGTTTCCGCGCCCGCCCGAACGACGAGCGCGAGGGCGCCAACATCCACGGCATCACGTGGCTCGAAGTTGTCTGGACCGTAATTCCCTTCATCATCGTTGTGCTCTGCGGTGCTGCCGGTTGGTGGGTCCTCGACCGCAATGACGTCGAAGCACAGGCGCGCAGTAAAGGGCAAGTCGTGCAGGTCGTCGGCTACCAATTTGGTTGGAAGTACGACTACGTGACGAAAGGCATCGAACTCAAAGAGCAACAGGAACTCGTCCTGCCCGTCAACGAGCCCGTTATCTTCGAGATCAACAGTAAGGACGTGATTCACTCATTTTGGGTGCCGGCTTGGCGCTTGCAGATGAACGCCACACCGGGACAGATCAACGAGGTATCGACGATACCGACGCTGATCGGTGAGTACGACATTATCTGTGCCTACCTCTGCGGTGTTGGACACACCGCGATGAACAGCGCCATGCCCGACTCGATTATTTCGAAAGTGCGGGTCGTCTCGCGCGCCGACTTCGATGCGTGGATAACGCAGCAAAAGACTGCCGCCGCCGAGGCCGCTGCAACGGCCAGCGCAGACACTGCGGTCAGTAGCAGCTGATGCAAATGACTCTGCGAACTACCAGGGGAGTGCCCGTACGATGACCGCCGTCCTTAAGCCCACCCTTGCGCGTTGCCTTTGGGTCGCCCCGGCCTTCGCGGCAATCGCAATTTTGATCACGATCGCTGCGCGCGCGCTGGTTGGCATGGATCCCGTTCTTCAAGAGTCGACGCTCCTGACGGTGGCCTATATCGCTGGCGGCATCGGTTTCATTGTCGGCATCGGCGGATTCGACTACTGGTGGACCTGGATGACAGGTGGCGAACTCGATCCAAACGACCATTCCACGCATGGCGCAAAGTCCTGGCGCGATTACTTCAAATTCAACACCGATCACAAAGTGATCGGCCTCCAGTACATCGTCTTCACCTTTATCATGTTCCTCGTCGGTGGCATGTTCGCCATGGTGTTCCGCGCAGAATTGGCCCGGCCCGCGGCGCAGAGCCTGTCGCCCGAGCAGTACAACGGCCTGATGTCCCAGCACGGCGTAATCATGATCTTTGTCTTCCTCGTACCCATCTTCGCGGGGATTGGTAACTACGTCATTCCGTTGATGATCGGCGCTGCCGACATGGCCTTCCCGCGCCTCAACGCCCTCTCGTTCTGGCTGTTGCCGGTGTCGGCCTTTACGCTGCTCACGTCCTTTATGTTCGGCTCGTTCGACGCCGGCTGGACGGGCTATCCGACCCTCTCGCAACAGAGTGGGTACGGCATGACGCTGTATCAACTCGGTGTGCAGCTCGCCGGTGCCTCATCGATTGCCACAGCCGTCAACTTCCTCGTCACGATCATTACGATGCGCGCGCCTGGCATGACGCTGTTCCGCATGCCTCTGCTGGTCTGGGCGAACTTGGCGACGTCTGCGCTTGTCGTCGCGGCCACCCCATTTATCGCCGGCGCGATGTTTATGGCGATGTTCGATCGTGAGATGGGCACGCACTTCTTCACGGTTGCTGGCGGTGGTGACACGCTCGTCTATCAACACATCTTCTGGTTCTACTCACACCCAGCGGTCTATATCATGATTTTGCCCGGATTCGGGATCATCAGCGAGGTCATCGCGACCCATTCACGCAAACCAATCTTCGGGTATCGCGCCGTCGCCTTCTCTTCGGCGGGCATCGCAATTCTCGGCTTCGCTGTCTGGGCCCACCACATGTTCGCCTCCGGCATGCAGCCTTGGCTACGGGTACCGATCATGCTCTCGACCCTGCTGATTGCGATCCCGACGGGCATCAAGATCTTCTCGTGGCTCGGAACGCTTTGGGGCGGCGTGGTGCGTCTGACCACCGCCAATCTCTTTGCCCTGGGCTTTATCTTTACCTTCGTGATCGGTGGTTTGTCTGGCGTGATGATCGCCGTCGTACCATTCGACGTTTCGACCACGAACTCATACTTTATCGTCGCCCATTTCCACTACGTCTTGTTTGGTGGCTCGATCATGACGGTCTACGCCGGCTTGTACCATTGGTTCCCGAAGGTGACGGGACGAATGTACAACGAACTGCTCGGCCGCTGGCACTTTTGGATAACCTTCGTTGCGCTCAACGTGACCTTCTTCCCAATGCATTACCTAGGCCTCGTCGGCATGACACGCCGCGTGATGGACTACGACCCCCAATACGCATGGATGAATACGATGATCTCGATTGCTGCCTTCGTGCTCGGTGCCAGCACGCTGATCTTTGTCTACAACATGATCCACTCGGCGCGCCACGGCAAGCCTGCGGGCGCAAACCCTTGGGGTGGTCTATCGCTCGAGTGGATGCTGTCGTCCCCACCCCCCACCTTTAACTTCCCCGTCACGCCGCGCGTGATCGGCGGGCCGTATCGCTACGGCGAAGAGGGCGCGAGACACGCGATTATCCCCGATGCCGAACCCGCAACGGTCGAGAAAGTTGGCATCTAGCCCTCCCGGCCTAGGACAGAGACCATGAGCAGCACCGCCCACCAGCCAGCAGCCCCAATCCAGCCCTATCGAACGGGCCTGCGTCCCGAGATCTTGGGGCTGATTATTTTCTTGGTTTCCGAGGTCGCGCTGTTCGGCGCCTTCTTTATGTACTACGCGAACCTGCGGCTACTCAAGGCGATCGATTGGCCCGGCGGCTTCCATATCCCGGCCGAGGCAACCTCGCTCAATACGCTGGTCCTCGTGCTCTCGAGTTTTACCTGCGAGTTCGCATTACTCGCGCTCTACCGCCGCAATAAGGCGGGAGTATTTTTCGGACTACTGGCCACATTCGTCCTCGGATCGATCTTCCTCGGCCTCCAGGTCTACGAGTACATGACGATCGGTTTTACTCCCAAAGACGGTTCGATTGGCGCGATCTTCTTCTCGCTGACGGGCCTGCATGGCGTCCACGTCTTTATTGGCTTGGTGCTCCTGTTACTCGGCATGGTGCGCGCCGCGAGAGGGCGCTGGACACGCGAGCGCCACAGCGGATTGCTCGCGATCAGTATCTACTGGCACTTCGTCGACATCGTCTGGGTCGTGCTGTTTACGGTCGTGTACTTGCTGCCGAGTAGCTGAGGCGTAACGACCCATGAAGTGGGTCGCAATTCACTTACCGCACATCCTTCCGCCGCTGCTTGCCTTTTTCTTTCTCGCGCGACTCGCGGTCTGGGCTGCGTCGCAGCCCCCCTCGCACTACACCGACGAGGAGATAATCGAGTGGAATCGTCGTCGCGCTGCGGACTATGCGCGTCATCACCAGCCGGTTCGGCGCACCACAGCAATCTTTGGTCTGAGTGCGCTCGCTCCACTGGTTCTTGGCTTTTTGACCGGGCTTTGGATTTACACCTTCAGCCTGCGGGGCGAGCCATCGGCAGACTGGCTGATCTGGCTGCATGTCGTGACGAGCTCGATCGGACTGGCCGTGGCGATGATCAAGTCGGGCGAACTCGGTTGGCGCCGAATTGTGCAGCGCGTCCAGGCGCGGCGTCCGCAAGACGCGATCGCCTCGTTGACGATGCTCGCACTCGGAGTGCCGATTATTGCCACCGGCGTCCTGATGCTGTTTCGCCCATCGGGTGGTGCTTTTACGTTCGTCGACTATCTCCACGTGATCACCAGCATCTGGTGGACGATCATCGTGCAATGGCACCTCTTCCGCTATCTGACTCGCGCACTGACTGCGGCGCGCTCCAGCACGCCGACACTTCCCACCTGAGGTGGTGATTTCGTGATTGGAGGCGGACGCCACAACCGCGCGGATGTGGCGTCCGCCTCCAATCACGAAATCGAGCCGTGTAGGCTCAAGCGCCTTGCAAAGATTGGTAGCCTGCGACTGTGACCGGATTGATGAGGCCCATGCGTGCGCTTCTGCTCGGTGGCTTCGGATTGCTGCTGCAAGGGGTGGTCTTACTCCCGTTCTTCGACGACCAAGTCGACACCAACGCGTCGCTGCACTATCTGCAACACGGGCTGGTCTTCACCGGTGGTATCTGCATGGGTATCGCCTTGCGCGATCTTTTGGTGGCCAACCGCCGAGTCTGAGACGGGCGCGCTTCGCGCCCTCCTCGGATACGATTGCTCGTGTGAGTATGCGCCGCGATCGAGTAATACCAGATGGCTGCTGAACCCGTTGTCGTAGCGCGCGAGGTGTCGAAACTACTCGATTATTTCGAGTTGACCAAGCCGCGCATCATGATCTTGCTTTTGATCACGATGCTGGGGGGAATGGTCTGGGCAGAAGCTGGTCTTCCGCCGATTTGGTTGATGGCCTCTGCGCTACTCGGTCTGGGATTGGTCTCGGGTGGAGCGAGTGCGATCAACCATGCGTTGGATCGGGATCTTGACGTGCGCATGGAGCGGACTCGGGATCGTCCCGTTGCCGCGGGTCGAATCGAACCGCGGCCGGCAATTATCTTCGGCATCATCTTGACGTTGCTCGGCATCGTCGTCTTGGCGATTCTGACCACGCCGCTGGCGGCGTTGCTCGCGCTCGCTGGCAACCTCTTCTACGTCTTCATTTATACGATCTGGTTGAAACGCCGCACGCCACAGAACATCGTGATCGGGGGCGCCGCGGGTGCCATGCCGCCATTGGTTGGCTGGGCTGCGGTGACGGGTTCAATCGCCTGGGCACCAGTGATCCTGTTTGGCCTAATTTTCTTGTGGACCCCTCCCCACTTCTGGGCGCTGGCGCTGGTCAAGCAGGAGGAGTACGAGCATGCGGGTGTGCCAATGCTGCCGAACGTCCGTGGCGTGCGCGTCACCACGATTCAGATGATCGTCTACACGATTATTCTGCTGATCTTCTCCCTGCTACCCGTCCAGATTGGTTGGCTGGGTATCACTGGTGGAGTGCTCGGGCCGATCTATGGCGTGATTGCGTTGCTCTTGGGGTTGCGTTTTCTGCAGTTCGCGATTCGCCTCCATCGTGCGCATGGCGACCTTGACATAGCCCGCGAGATGTTCCGCTTCTCGTTGCTCTATCTCGCCGGCATCTTCTTCGCAATCGCACTCGATCGTGTGCTACTCGGATAGCTCCGGCTGGTGGCCTCCCGACGCCCCGTCTCGCCGCGTCGTCTGACGACGCTTATCTCGACGCTTGTCTTTCTCGACTTGCTGACGTGGCTTGCCGCGATTCCATTGCTGCCCGTCTGGCAGAAGCAGTTGAATCTGAGCGACGATCAAGCAGGGCTTGTGCTCGGCGCATATCCTGCCGCCGTGCTCCTGGCTTCGATTCCAGCCGGGTACCTTGCAGATCGGATCGGGGCACGGCGCTTAACCCTGATCGGCGTTGGCGCCTTCGTCGTTGCCGCACCGGCCATCGCCTTCGCCGATACGCTGACGCTTCTGATCGTGGTTCGTGCCGTCCAGGGTGTCTGTTCCGCAGTGGTCTGGTCGGCTGGGATTGCTTGGCTGTCTGCGGCATTGCCGAGATCCGATCGTGCCCGTGGGCTGTCAACAGCGAATGCGGTTGCGACAGTTGGGACCATCATGGGGCCAGTCTTCGGTGGGCCGATCGTGGCGCGTGTCGGTATTGGCAACGCGTTTCTCGTGCTCGGTATCATTGTCTTCGGCGCGCTACTCTGGGCCCTGTTCGAGGCCGGTGGCGAAGCGGGTCCCGTCGCGCACGAGCAGCAGCAAGGGCCTTTCGCGGCACTCCGTGCCGCGATCCACCCGGGGGCCTTGCAGATGAGTTTCATTGCGATCGCTTTCATCTCGTTAACGATGGGAGCTCTCCAACTTCTGGGCGCGCTTCATCTCGATGGCGCGGGGCTCTCATCCGCCAATATCGGTTGGGTGTACACGCTTGGGAGCGTGCTCTCGGTGCTCGCAATCCTGGTCGTCGGTCGGCTCGGCGATCGGCTCGATCGTGTCCGCACCATGACGTTTCTGCCCATCGTGGTCGCCGGATTGCTGCTCTTGTTGATGATCCCGTTGGGCGTTCCGTGGTACATCGGTGTACTCGTGATCGTGATTGGGATTCAAGCCCCAATCTTTACGATTGCCTATACGGCCTGTGGTGACGGCGCACGAGCAGCGGGTATCGGCGAAGGTGGTGCGTACGGAATGATGAATGCGCTCTGGGCGATTGGGGCCGTGATCTCCCCGATCGTGGCTGGCATCTTTACCCAAGGGGGTAGGGCGTTTGTGGTGTATGCGGCGATTGCCGTCATTGCATTATTCGTGACGGTGGTCTTGCAGCGATCGCGCGCCGTCCTAGGCCGCGGGATAGGATCCATTCCGTGAGCGTTCGCCGAGCAACAGCTGAGAGGCTCGCCCGCCTGACGGGCACCGTCTCGCGTCTGACACGCCAAGGCGGTGGAACGACGCTCCCGGGCCACGTTTTTATGCGAATCGCGCCAAATTGTCTCGGCACACTCGCTGGACGACTCGAAGACGGCGTGGTCACGATCAGCGCCACCAATGGCAAGACGACGACGGCTGCGATGCTCAACACGATCTTGGCCCACGACACAACGGTCTGTCGTAATGGCGCCGGCGCCAACTTGGTTTCTGGGATCGCGACAACCCTAGTGCATTGTCCAGCAGACGCTCGTGTTGGCGTGCTCGAGGTGGATGAGGCGGCGCTACCGATCGTCGCTGCGTCGGTCCAGCCACGCGTGATGGTGTTGGGGAATCTCTTTCGTGACCAGCTCGATCGTCATGGTGAACTGGAGCTCGTGGCAGACCGTTGGCGCACGATGGTGGCGGGACTCGACCCGCAGGTGACGCTGGTGCTGGGCGCGGATGATCCGGCAATTGACGCTCTGGCTGGAACGAGGGGCCAGATTATTCGCTTCGGCATCGACGATCCCGCTGTTGCCCTTCCCTCGCGCGATGCGGCGGCGGATTCGACGTTCTGTGTCCACTGCGGTGCTGCCTACCACTATGACGCGATGTATCTGGGGCACCTTGGAGCGTACTCTTGCCCACGCGGCGATCACCAACGAGGAAGGCTGGATTTCGCCGCCCGTGCAGTGCGTTTAGACGGGGTGCGCGGTTCCGTCTTCCGACTTGATGCTCCCGACGGCAGCAGTCAGGTCGTCCTGCCACTCCCCGGGCTCTATAACGTCGAGAATGCGCTTGCGGCGATTGCTGCTGCCTTCGCACTTGGTGTGCCCTCTGCCTTGGCAGGTCAGCGGCTGGCCGCCGTCGCTGCGGCCTTTGGGCGGTTTGAGCGGATTGCGATCGACGGGCGTGAGGCGGTTCTGCTGTTGATTAAGAATCCGACGGGAGCGAATGAGGCGCTGCGTGCCATTGCCACCGATCTGGCGGGAAAGCAGGTTGTCATGGCACTCAATGATGGTGTGGCGGATGGCCGTGATGTCAGTTGGATTTGGGATATTGATCTTGAGGGCCTGCTCGACCCGGCTGCTGGGGTGATCTGCAGCGGCACGCGAGCGGTCGAGTTGGAGTTACGCCTGCGCTACGCGGACCTCGACGATGCTCGGGTTGGTCGGATCGGCGATGTCGAGGCGGCAGTGGGTGCTGCGATCGAGGCGACCAGGGATGGTGGCGAGGTTTATGTATTGGCGACCTATACGGCGATGCTCGAGCTCCAACGCGCCTTGACGAGGCGCGGACTGACTCAGCCCTATTGGGAGACGCAGCGATGACGTTGCGAATTGTGCCGCTGTATCCCGAGTTGCTTTCGATTTATGCCGATCGTGGCAATGTGCGCGTGCTCGCACAGCGCGCCCGTTGGCGCGGTCTCGAAGTCGAGGTTGTCCCACTCGCACTGGGCGAGGCACTCGATCCAGTGCGGGCGGACGTGATCTTGTTGGGTGGTGGCCAGGACCGCGATCAGGCGCTCGTGGCCGAGGCGTTACGTGGGCAGGCGGCCGCGCTTGCTTCGGCGATTAAGGATGGCGTGCCGTTGCTTGCGGTCTGTGGTGGCTATCAGTTGCTGGGGCATCGCTATCTGGACCAATCGGGTCGTGAGACGCTGGGAACGGGTCTCGTCGATCTCGAAACGATTGCTGGCTCAAAGCGGCTGGTCGGTAATGTCCTGGTTGACGTCGAGTTGGCAGGTGCGCGGCATGCCATGGTTGGTTTTGAGAACCACGCGGGTCGCACAACACTTGGCAGTGGCGTTGCTCCGCTTGGTCGTGTGGTTGTTGGTGCAGGTAATGATGGGCAGGGACAAAGCGAGGGGTGTCGCGTCGGACGGGTGATTGGCACGTACGTGCATGGACCGTTGCTTCCGAAAAATCCATGGCTTGCGGATCAGTTGTTGTCGTGGGCACTCGATCACCGCGGACTGCCTACGGTGCTCGAACCGCTCGATGATCGCATCGAGGGGGCGGCGCTAACGGCGGCGGTTGCCCAGGCGAGGCGCGAACGGCGGTTCTAGTGCAGGGCCCACGGCCTGCGTTCTCCGCGCCATTCGCAAGCTATACGGCTCGTCCCCGCGCCATTCGGCGGCCGCTACCGAGTCTTCTTGAGCACCAGCGTCTTGCTGACGCTTTTGGCGGTGCCACCGGTGGGGGTAAAGGTGGTCACAAGACGCACCTTGAGTGCGCGCTTCTTCATGGCTGCGCGTGCCTTTGCGGTCAGGCGACAGGTGATGGTCACCTTGCCTGCTGTGGCAACGGTCTTGCGTGCTCTGCACACGATCATCGTGCGGGCCTTCTTCGACAGTTTGGTGGTGCCCACCTGAACCACGTTGCCCGGGCCGGGGAGGTTCAGCTGTGTGGTGATGGACTGCGCCGAGCGTTTCAGAATTTTGATCGTGAAGGTGTTCACCGGCGCGGTTGGGGTCACCGCATTGCTTGCCCGTGACGCAGGTGACGTTCCCTGCGGATTGGTGGCAGTGACACTGGCTGTGTAGCTGGTACCGGCCGTCAGGTTGGTGATCGTGCAGGTGAGCGTAGGCGCCACAGCCGTGCATGAGGCGCCACCAGGGGAAGCGGTTGCCGTGTAGGAACTGACCAACCAACCTGCCACGGCATTCCAAGTGATAGTTGCCTCGCGAATGCCACTGCTCGCGCTGACACCTGTCGGTGCCGGGGGCGCGTCGGCGATGATGCGGGCCGTGAAGGCATCGGCTGACCCAGCGCTTGTGAGGCTCGTGCTTCCGAAGGTCGCGGTGTCCCTGAACTGACCGGTGATGATGCTCGAACCATCCGCAAGTGCCGAAACACCATATGCGTAGTCAGTACCCGACCCACCAGCCTTGGTGGCCCAGGCGTAGCTGCCATCAGCGTTGACCTTCGCGGTGAAGATGTCGTCTGCCGGCCCATCGCTTATGAGGCTCGGGATTCCGAGGAAGGTCGCAGTACCACGGAAGGACCCGGTGATGATGCTCGAACCATCCGCAAGTGCCGAAACGCCATATGCGGCGTCATAACCCAACCCACCAGCCTTAGTGGCCCAGGCGTAGCTGC
>JBCKBR010000029.1:0-23586 GCA_038911065.1 Gaiellales bacterium
CCGCGGGGTTGTGGCGTCCGCCCCCCATCACGAAATCCCGACCGAACGATCCGTCAGACAGCGACAATGTCGGCGATCAGCCGGTCTACATCCGTGGGTGTCGTATCCCACGCTGTCATCATCCGCGCAAGACTGCGCTGCGCATCCCAGATGTAGAAGTGGTGCTGCTCCGCGAGGACCTGCAAGCGGGGTGCTGGCAAGATCGCAAAGACCGCATTGGCCTCCACCGGATATACAATCGAGACGCCCGCAGCAGCGCGAATACCTTCGGCGAGCCGCGTCGCCATCGCATTGGCGTGCGTTGCATGGAGACGCCATCGCTGATCCACCAGCAATGCATCGACCTGGGCAGCGACAAACCGCATCTTCGACGCCAATTGCGTTGCCTGTTTGCGTGCGTGCTGAATCGGCGTCCGCAACGCCGGGTTGAGCGCAACAACAACCTCCGCACCAACCGCACCGGCCTTCGTTAGGCCAAACGAAATAATGTCCGCACCCGGCACAACCTCCCCCAAGCCGCACCCTGTCGTAGCGGCCGCATTGCAGAGACGGGCGCCATCAACGTGCAGCAGGAGGCCGCGCGCGTGCGCCCAATCAGCGATCTCCTGCACCGCCGCAGGCGTATAGGTCGTTCCACACTCACTCGACTGCGTAATGCTGACCACCCGCTGCACAACATGATGCTGCTCCCGCGAATGCAACGCGGCCTCGAGCAGCGCGGGCGTCAGACGCCCATCAGGCGTTACGATCGTCTCGATCTTCGAGCCAGTAATACGCTCTGGCGCACCCGCCTCGTCAGCATCAATATGTGCACCCTCCGCAGCCAATACGCTCTCCCACGGACGCAATGCGAGCGAGAGCGCCACCACATTTGCGCCCGTGCCTGTCAGACAAAGCGCGAATGAGGCATCGCCGAAAGCCTCGGACAGGCGTGCCTCAGCAGCCAGCGTCCATTGGTCCGCACCATACCCCGATGCGTGCCCATCGTTGGCAGCGACCATTGCCTCCAGCACCTCGGGTAGCGCGCCGGCCTGATTGTCGCTACCGAATGTCATCGCGCTGCTCATCGTTGGCTCCGATACGCCTGCGCCAGCGCGATCGCTCCGGCAGCAGCAACGTTGAGCGACTCAGCAGTAGCTGACTGCGGTATTCGACAGACCACCTCGGCGCGCTTGAGCACAGCGAGCGGCAGGCCCTCCCGCTCGGCACCAACTGCGATTATCACGGGTCCCGAGAGATCGACATCGTTGAGATCGACATCGCCCGCCCCATCCAGCGCAACCAGGCGCGCCTCGGGATAGGCAACAGCGGGATCCACATCCAACGTTGGCACGAAGAAGGTCGCGCCCATAGCAGCACGCACAGCCTTCGGACTGGTTGGATCAGCCGAGGGCGACCCGAGCACGACGACCTCCACCGCAAAGGCGGCTGCCGATCGTAAAAGAGTGCCAACATTGCCCGGATCCCCGACGCCACAGAGCGCGAGTGCAACACCCGACAGCGTGCTGGGCGCGGGCGGCAGCGAGTCGCGGCGAACGACCGCGATGATGCGTGATCCCGACCGTACGGACGATACCGCCGCCATCGTCTCGACACCAACGATCAGTGGCGTAATGCCATTGACGTGCGGCACCGGCCTGCCTTCGCAGACCAGGAGTTCTTCGATCTCGGCTCCCGCACGAATAGCAGCATCGACGAGGTCTTCGCCATCAACGACGAAGACACCCTGATCGCGTCGCTCGGACGCTCGCCCAAGCGCGCGCACGCGCTGCAACCGGGGGTTCCGCGTGCTGCGGATCGGTTCCACGATCGTATCGCCTACGCGGCGAGTGCGGACTTAGCGGTCGCCGCGAGGGCGCCAAAGGTCTCGGGCTCGTTCAGTGCGAGGTCGGCGAGAATCTTACGATCCGCGGTGACGCCAGCCAACTTGAGGCCGTGCATAAACTGCGAGTACGAGAGTTCGTGCTGGCGCGCGCCCGCGTTGATGCGCACAATCCAGAGCGAGCGAAAGTCGCGCTTACGCACGCGGCGGTCACGATACGCATAGTTGCCGGAGCGCTGGACCTGTTCCTTGGCTCGGCGATACAGCTTGGACTTAAGACCCCAATAGCCGGATGCCTGCTCGAGTACCTTACGGCGCTTCTTATTGGCGCTTACGGATCGCTTGACGCGCGTCATGCCTAAACCCTAACGCTTCCCGAGGAGCCGCAGCGCCTCTTTATAATCGGACTTGGCCATCGGCTGGTCCTGGCTGAGCTTGCGACGGCGCTTGGCGGTCATCTTGCCGCGCAAGTGAGCCTCCATCGCTTGGCGGCGCATGATCTTGCCCTTGCTGGACACCTTCATACGCTTCTTCGCGCTCGAGTTTGTTTTCATCTTCGGCATGGTGCTTCCTTGCTCCCTACGACGTCGTCGCGGGTTCTTCGGCCGCCACGACCGCAGCCTTGACGGCCTCGGCTGCGGCTGTCTCGGCAGCGTCCTCCTTGAGGAGTTGCTTCGACGGTCCCAACATCATGACCATATTTCGTCCATCTTGTAGCGGTTCCGACTCGACAACCGCTATTTCCTTCAAATCCGTGGCTAAACGGATCAGCAAATCGCGTCCCCGCTCGGGATGCGTCATCTCGCGTCCACGGAACATAATCGTCACTTTGACCTTGTCGTGGTTCTTCAGAAACCGTACGACGTGGCCTTTCTTGGTCTCGTAATCGTGCGCGCCGACCTTCGGACGCAGCTTGATCTCCTTGATCACGATCACGCTCTGATGCTTGCGCGCCAGCTTCGCCTTCTGCTCCTGTTCGTACTTGTACTTGGAGTAGTCCATCACGCGACAGACCGGCGGGCGAGCGTCCGCAGCAACTTCCACGAGATCGAGGTTCAAGTCCCAGGCATACTCCAGCGCCTCATCTCGATCCTTGAGTCCGATCTGTTCACCATCTGCGCCGATTAGACGCACCTGCGGGACACGAATCGCCTCGTTGATACGGGCCCGTGGTTCTTCGGGGGGCCGATCAAGGCCGCGGCGTGGTCTCAAGACTGTTGGTCCGTGCGCAAGGGTGGTGTTCTCCGTCTGTTGCTTTGATCCGAGTAACCGAGAGTGATCACCCGTCGCGGGCGATGGTAGCACGCGCGCGCTGTTTCTTGGACGCGCTACCCCGATCGCCTCAGGACTTCGTGGTGGGGGACGCCACAACCGCGCGGATGGGCGGACATCACAACCGCGGGGTTGTGATGTCCGCCCCCCCCCTCACACAACCACGCTCGACAGACGGTTTTAGGGGGCGGACATCAAAACCCCGCGGTTGTGATGTCCGCCCATCCGCACGGTTGTGGGATCCTCCATCACGAAATCCTGGCCCATCATTACTGGCGACTATCGCGCTCCGTCACCAGCGCATCAATCACGCCATCGAGCGGGAGCGCGCCAAGGTCAATGCGGCCGTGGCGTCGAACGGCGACCATGCCGGTATCGGCCTCGCGATCACCAATCACGAGCATCGCCGGTACCTTCTGCGTCTCGGACTCGGCAATACGCTTGCCAATCGACTCGCTGCGCGCATCCACCTGGACGCGCAGTCCCGCAGCGGCCAGCGCGTCACGCGCGAGCTCTGCCGCGAGGACATGGCGATCGGAGATCGGCAACACGACCACTTGGACGGGCGCGAGCCAGAGCGGGAAGGCACCACCGTAGTGTTCGATCAGAATGCCAATAAAGCGCTCGAAACTCCCGAGCAATGCACGATGAATCATCACGGGGCGATGATCACGATCGTCGGCTCCCGTGTAACTCAACTCGAAGCGCTCGGGCATGTTGAAGTCGAGCTGCACGGTGCCGCACTGCCACGAACGACCGAGCGAGTCGGTCAGGTGAATATCGATCTTTGGCCCGTAGAACGCGCCGTCCCCCTCGTTGACGCGATAGTCGATGCCCCGCGCCTGGAGCACGTTATGGAGTGCCTCTTCGGCTTTGTTCCAAATCGCATCATCTCCCACGCGCACTTCCGGCCGCGTCGAGAGTTCGATCTTGAAATGCATCGCAAACAGCTCGTAGAGGTCGAGCGCGAAGCCAAGCACGCCCTGTACCTCTTCCTCGATCTGGTCGACGGTGACGAACAGATGGGCGTCGTCTTGCGTGATGTGTCGCACGCGCATCAGACCGTGCAGCGAGCCGGATGGTTCGTGACGATGCACGAGTCCGACCTCATTCATCCGCAGCGGTAACTCGCGATACGAGCGTCGGCGACTCTTAAAAATCAGGCAGTGCGCGGGACAGTTCATCGGCTTCATGCCGAACTCGCGCTCCTCGATCTCAAGCAGGTACATGTGTTCGCGAAACTTGTCCCAGTGGCCCGAGGTCTTCCAGAGGTCCGAGGCATAGAGGATCGGCGTCTTGACTTCTTGATAGCCGCGCGCCGTGTTCTCGGCCCGCCACATGTCAACCAGCGTGTTCCAGACGATCATGCCCTTCGGGTGCCAGAATGGGCCGCCGGGTGATGCTTCATTGAACGAGAAGAGGTCGAGCTCGCGACCGAGACGACGATGATCCCGCTTCTGCGCCTCCTCGATGTTGTGCAGGTGCAGATCGAGATCTTCCTGCGAGAAGAAGGCGGTGCCATAGACGCGTGTCAGCATCGGCCTCGTCGAATCGCCACGCCAGTAGGCGCCCGCGAGGTGCGTCAGCTTGAAGGCTTTGATTGGCGCGGTGTCTTGCAGGTGCGGGCCACGGCAGAGGTCGGCGAAGTCGTCCTGCGTATAGACCGTCAAGGGCTCGTCGGTCGACAAGTCGTCGATCAGTTCGACCTTGTAGGTCTCCCCCTCGTCGACGAAACGTTGGCGGATCGTCTCGCGGTCTGTTGTCGTGCGTGTAAAGGCGTGCTTCTGCTTGAGGATCTTGCGCATCTCATTTTCGATGCGCAAAAGATCGGCCTCGCCGACGGTCTCAGGAAAGTCAAAGTCGTAGTAGAAGCCGTTGTCAATTGGTGGTCCGATCGAAATCTTGACGCCCGGAAAGACGTGCCGCGCGGCCTCGGCGAGTACGTGCGCTGTCGAATGACGCAGGATCGGCAGAGCCTCCTCGTCACCAACGCGCAGAATCTTGATGGTCGCTCCGTCGGGCAGGGGCAGGCGCAGATCCCAGACTTCACCGTTGACTTCGACGGCTGCGGTGACCTTCGCGAGACGATCGCCGATCGCACGCGCACAGTCGAGCCCCGTCGCACCGTCCGCGAGCTCGAGCGCTGTGCCGTCTGGCAGATGAACCTTCACAGTTGCAGGCTACCAATCAGGTCGTAGGCGACTGGTCAGATCAGCGAGAAGGACGTCATCGCATGAAACGCCGCTACGCGGGACTCGACCTCGTCGCGCGTCAATCGCTGTACTCGCTCGGTGCCGAACTCTTCGACGTTGAACGAGGCAACGATGGAGCCGTAAGCGATCGCGCGTTGCAAGTGTTCGAGGTCGGGTTCGGTCTGTCCTGTTGCCGAGAGGTAGCCAACGAACCCACCTGCGAACGAGTCGCCTGCTCCTGTCGGGTCGAATACCTCTTCGAGGGGATAGCCTGGAACACCGAAGAAGCCCTGCTCGGTAAACAGGGCGGCACCATACTCACCGCGTTTGATGACGACAATCCGAGGACCCCGCGCAGAGATGGCTCGCGCAGCCTTGACGAGGGTGGCTTCGCCCGTCAGCTGACGCGCCTCGCCGTCATTGAGAATCACACAGTCCACCTCGCTGATCGCAGCAAGTAAGGCGTCCTTGGCGATTTCGATCCAGAGGTTCATCGAATCGAGCGCGACGAAGCCGGCCTGTGACTGCTGTCGCACTGCGCGCTGAAGCTCGGGCTGGATGTTGCCGAGAAAAAGCACAGGCGATTGCGCCTGGTCGTCAGACAATTGGGGATCGAAGTCGGCGAATACGCCGAGCCGCGTATCGAGCGTTTCGGCGACATTGAGATCGAAGCCGTAGCGCCCATCCCACGCAAAGGTTGTGCCGCCCGCGATCGTCTCGATGCCACTGGTGTCAATACCCCGCTCGGTCAGCACCGCCTCGCCATCAAAATCATCCCCGACGACACCTACGACAGCAACGTCCGTGAAGAGGTTCGCAGCGAGCGCGAAGTGGACAGCGGAGCCCCCAAGTGTCCGGTCGCGGCGACCAAATGGTGTTTCGAGGCTGTCATACGCGATCGATCCGACGGCGATGAGACTATGCACGTGGCGAGACGGTAGCAGCGCAGGTTACGCCGCCACTTCGGCTTTGCTGGTGCGCCCCGGCATGCAGCGCTTGCCTTCCTCGACTGCGACCAGTGCGTCCCAGTCGGAAACCCAGATCAGGCGACGCTCGATCGAGGCGATGCCTTCGGCGCGCAACCACCCAGAGACCTTGGTCAGTGTCTCGCGGGTCGTGCTCGTCATCTCGGCGAGCGCCCCATGTGTCAGGCGCACGTCAATGCGCACGCCGTCGACAGTGACCTTGCCGAAGTGGTCGGCGAGCTCGATGATGACGTGCGCGAGTCGCCCCGGCACGGGCTGAAAGGTGAGGCTTGCGAGACGCGCCTCAACTCCACGTAGCCGTTGGGCATTGGAGCGTGCGAGGTTGCGCGCGATGATCGGATCGACACTTGCGAGCGCCTCAATGTCTGCAGTCGACGCGCGCAAGACCTGACAATCCACGAGTGCCTCGACCTGTTCGGTGTGCTCATCATCAAGGTAGGGCAGGCGCCCAAAAACAGACCCCACCTCGATCAGACCGTTGGTCAGGCAACGCCCGTCTTGATTGACATGCACGGAGCGGCCGACACCGTCAGCCATCACGTAGGTGCGAGCATCAGCGTCTGCTGCGCCCGAAATGGTTTCCCCACGCTCGTACGTGCGAACACAAAATGCGCTCGCTGCGCGGTGGGCGCGCTCGCTCGAGAGACCTTCGAAGAGTGGTGTCTCGGTAACGGTGGTGAGTAGATGCGGATTCACAATCAACCTCCATGGTGATCGGGATTCCGACGGTAAGCGGGAACCCAGATTCATCATGGGCGGGCGATGTTGCGTTTCTGTTGAGCGCGTGTAGCGCCTACAGAGTCCCGTGTTGAGATCGTGTGAAGCCCTCGACGGGCGTTATGCGTCGGGCGAGAGAATCGTCTCGAGCTGACCCTGTGCGTGCAGCTCCTCGACGATGTCACAGCCGCCGATCAGCGTGCCGTCGACAAACAATTGAGGGGTCGTCGGCCAACCCGAGTAGGCAGAGAGTTGTTGACGAATGCGCGGGTCCGTCAGGATATCGATCGCGATAAACTCGGCGCCACTCTCGAGTACACGTTCGGAGACACGCGCAGAGAATCCACAGCGCGGCTCCTCGGGTGTGCCTTTCATAAACAGGGCGACGCGATTGCCCGTGATAGTTGCGGTGATCTCGTTGAGGATGTCCTCGTCGCTGATGACGCTCATGCTGATGCTCCCGATGTAAGAGGGATTGTAGTGATGGAGAGGGCGTGGATTTCGCCAGAGTCCAGGTGTGCTTGGACGGCGGCGTAGACCAGTTTGTGTTGCTCAATCAGGCTCTTGCCGACGAACTGTTCTGCTTCGACACGCACGGCCAAGTGGTCGCCACCAGCGCCCATAAAATCGTCGACGCTGGCACGGCTTCCCGGCAGGTACGCCTCGATTAGGTCTTGGACGATGCTGAGATCCACGCTGGCAGCGTAGCGTAGGATCGGGGGAGCACCGGGACGCTTGCTGCGGATGTGTCTGCGAGTCGCGGACGAACCCATGCGCTCGCTGCAGCAAGGAAGGGTGCGGCTCCCGGATCGGACGTCCCGGGATCGTGTACGAGCCGCCAACGCGCACGACTCCAGGCACCACGCGTCGAGCAGGAGCCGGCGATCGCGCCGTGGACTGTCGAGACAATGCTCTCGCCTGTCCGACAGACCGCAGTGCCCGTGCGTTCGCCCGGCAGGATCCCCTGCCAGGTCAGTCGCAGACCCGGTATTCCCGGCGCGATCTGGCTGCCACGCAGGAGCGTTAGATCGCGGACGAGCAATCGCCCACGCGTGTCCCGACCATCGGGCCGCGCGGCGAGGCGCAAATCGATGCGGGGCCGCACACCGACGACGCCGATCCTAAGACGTTGCACCGCCTCCTCGCCCATGCGCAGGTCGAGCCAGACCACAGCGTTGACGAGGGGCACGATTGTGCCATGCACGCGTCCATCGTCGGCCATCGTCAGCGTCGTCTCAACTGTCTCGTAGGAGCTGATGGTTGGCTCGAGCACGAGGGTCAGTTGGGCGTCGCGGAGCGACAGGTCGGGACTGCCCGTAATGTCGACGCTACCGCCTGCCGTCACGATCCACTGACGCAGCCGTAGCGGCGCTCCACGCTCGGGCCCTATTCGGAGTGGTCCGAACAGATCATTCGCTGCGCGCCTGATCGGCACCGTCGGCTCGGACCAGGCGGCGTCACTACCATCGGCCGTTTCGACTTCGACATGGACGCGGAGGCGATGGCCCGCATCGGCAATTGTCGGGGTATAGGTGACGTCGTGCGCATCCTCGATCGCAAGATAGGTACCCGTGGCGGTCGAACGCTCCCACGAGAGTGTCAGATCGGCGCTGCTGGCATCGTCCACGAGTGTGTCGAGCGCGCTCAGTTCGCGACCAACAATCGCTTCGCCAACGATGCTGGGTGGTGCCACAATCGTCGGTGCGGCCAGCGCCGACCCGGCCATCAGGAGCAGAACGCTCAGGCTGAATAGGAGGTATCTCATCGGCAGGTGAGTGCTGCGGATCCGAGGCCGCAGGACGGGATCGTCGTGGCACTCGTCGCCACGGGTGTTGCTGTGGTAGTTCGGGTGGGCGGTGGTGTCGTGGCAGCCTGCTCCGAACCCGCACCGGTCCGCGCTGTAACCCTTGCTCTGGTTGGCTCAGTGCTCTGGGTGGGACGAGGCCATACCTGCCGCACCGCCTCGAGTGCCAGCAGGCGACCCGTTGGACCAAACGCCCCCTCCCCCGTCGGTGTCGCTGCCTCGATCACGGGCTCAGCAACGACGCGTGGTGGCAGTGGAGCACCACTCAACAAGCTCGCTGCGGTGATCGCTCCGAAGGCGCCTGCCAGCAGGAGCGCGGCCGTCACCCCGCCGATCAGTCGCCAGCGCACGGCGCGACGCACTGCGCGATCTGTCTGGTCGCTCAGTCGGACCAGGATACCGCCGCCGAGGCCGGCATCCCGCCCGCGCTCTGCGAGCCCACGCCATTCTGGGCGCATCCGCGCAATCGCCATCCAGAGACTGTTCGAGCTGCGTCCTGTTCGACGCCCCGCCTCGACGTATGACATCTCCTCGGCGACGAGCGCCACAGCGATCTCCTGCGGGAGGCGCGTACGTTCGGCAGTCAACGCTGCGATCTGTTCCAGTTCGCGTCGAAATTCGGTGAGATCGAGCGATTCGCGGCTCGGCTCGTCGCCATAATCTGGCAAAAGCGCGACCGTCTGTTGCTGGCGGCGACGCTGCGTATCCGCACGCCAAGCCTCGCGGCGAGTGGCTCCCTCAATCGCCAGATACGCGAACAAGCCATCGGGACCCGTCTGCTGCAGGAGACGACTGAGACGCGCATCGATCGGTTCCCACATGCGACGCTCGGCCTCTTCTAACAGCACCTGTTCCTCCTGACGCACTCCGCGCCCCTCTTTGACATCCACTGCGAGTGTCAGTGCGCGCGCGACCCCATCCGTGACGGCCTGCCGCCGCTGCTCCGCACACGAGACTGCACTGCTGGGCACCGACGCTCCCAGTGCGAGCAGCACTGCTGGTCGCGCGCAGACGTCACGAATAGCATCGGCGCAGAGCCGAAACGAGCTGATCGGTGGGGAGATCGCAGCCATCGTGGGGGATAACCACAGAACCTAATCGCGATTCGCCCCGTGACAGGTACGAACGTGGGCTGGCTTACGCCGGGGGGATCTCGATCGCGCCGAGCAGCTGCACTTCGTGCTCGAGCACGATGCCGAATTCTGCCTTGGCGCGTCGCCGCGCCTCAACCATCACCGCCACGACATCCGCCGACGTCGCATCGGCAAAATTCTCAATAAAATTCGCATGCTTCGGAGAGATCCGAGCACCACCCACGCTATACCCCTTGAGCCCGCAAGCCTCGAGCAACTGGCCACTACTCTGCTCACCCGCGGGATTCTTAAAGACACTGCCAAAGGTACGCGCCTTGCGCGGCTGAGCGGCCGAGCGACGATCTTGAAACCCGCGCACACGCGCCTTGATCTCGACGGGGTCGCCGGGCACCAGTGCGATCTCCGCGGCCGTCACCACATCGCCAGGTACCAGATTGGAATGGCGGTAGCGCAGCTCGAGCGCGTCAGCCGTGACCGTGCGGATACCCGCAGCACTACAGACCGTGGCGCGGACGAGAACATCCGAGAGCTCGCTGCCGTAGGCACCCGCGTTCATGCGCACTGCACCACCGATCGTGCCGGGTATCGCGCAAGCGAATTCGAACCCGCTCAGCCCCGCCTCACCCACCTTGCGGACAACAGCTGCGAGCGTCGCACCACCACCCAGCAGTGCACCAGCGTCGCGGAGATCGATCCGCGTCAGGTCGCGAACAAGTCGAAGCACTAAGCCGTCAAAACCCGTATCGGCAGGCAGCAGGTTCGAGCCAAGCCCAATCACGGCGATCGCATGCTGATCGGCGGCCGCCCACTGCAACATTGTCACCAGCGTTGGCTCGTCGTGCGGCTCGCCCAGGAAGCGTGCCGGCCCGCCCGTGCCGATCGTCGTAAAGCGACTGAGTGGTACATCGGCAAGGATCCCCGGAGGCGCTGCGCTCATGCCAGTACCGCCCGCGCCACATCGTCAACAGGGCCCGCACCACAACAGAGAATCAAGTCCCCAGCTCGCGCGAGTCCGCGGAGCATCGTCGCGGCCTCCTCTCCGTCTGCCGCATAGACCGCTGTCGGCCCAACGATCGCCTCGACAATACGCTGCGCACTGGGTACCCCGACGGGTGTACCACGCGCCACGTACGTCTCGAGCACGACGACCGTGTCTGCTGCACCGAGCGCCTCGGCAAAAGCGTCGGCAAACTGGATCGCGCGCCAGGGCATGTGTGGCTGGAAGAGCACGACCAGTCGCGCAGGAGCCTGACTACGCGCAGCGGCAATGGCAGCCACCAACTCGGTCGGGTGGTGCGCGTAATCATCGACCACGGTGATGCCTGCGCGCGTGCCCAACACCTCGAAGCGTCGCCCTGCACCCACAAACTGTTCGAGTGCTGCAAAAGCCGTGCCCAGCTCGACACCAAGCGACTCCAGCACCAAGGCTGCAGCACAGGCATTGCCCGCGTTGTGCACGCCCGCCACGCGCAGTCGCACCCGTGCGGGTCCGCGGGACGGTCGAAAGGTCACGCCACCCTCGACCGCCAGCGCGTCAAGCGCGCGCAAGCCATCGCCTGGACCCACACCAAAGCGCACAACGGGTGCCAACGCAGAGGCAAGCTCCACACCATCGCCCACCACGAGCAGCCCGTCGGCAGGGATCGTTGCCGCCCACTCATCGAGCAGCGCCACCACGTCTTCGAGCGAGTCGTAATGGTCAAGATGGTCGAAATCAACATTTAGAACGACACCGACTGTGGCCGGCAGGTGGAGCACAGAACGGTCCGACTCGTCGCCCTCGACGAGCGCAAGACCACTCTCTCCCCCACGCGCATTTGTGCCAAGCTGGAGCACTTCGCCACCGACCACAAACGTCGGGTCGAGACCGAGTTCCATCGCTGCCGCTGCCAGCATCGACGTCGTCGTGGTTTTTCCATGCGCACCCGTGACCACGACCTGCTGGTGGTGCTCACGCAGAATCTCGGCGAGTGCCTCGGCTCGGTGCTGGATCGGTAGGCCCAAGGCACGAGCCCGTTCGAGCTCCGGGGTTTCCGCGGGAATGGCGCCAGAGACGACGAGTCGCTCCGCCGCGTCGGCGTGCTCCACCATCTGACCGACGCTGCAGCTGATGCCCTCGCTACGGAGCTGCACAAGCAACGCACTTTCCTCTCGATCACACCCCGATACGGCGACGCCGCGTTGCGCAAGCACTCGCGCGATACCACTCATACCGGCCCCACCAATACCGACAAAGTGCACTGTCATCGCGGTGCTCCTGCCGCCAGCTGCAGCAACTGCTCAGCCACCTCCTCGGCCGCGTAGGGCCGGGCCAGACTAGCCATCGCCGCCTCCATCGCGGCACGCCGTGCGTCATCACTAACGATGGCATCGATGGCGCGGCGTAATCCGATTGGTGTCAGTCCACCATCGGCCAACACCGTCGCCGCTCCTGCGCTGGCAAAGCAGGCGGCGTTCAGCGTCTGATGATCGTCGGCCGCCCCCGCCCACGGGATCAGCACGGCAGCACGACCCGCCACGGCAATCTCTGCAACCGACCCGCCCGCCCGCGCCACAACGACGTCGGCGGCGGCCAATAGGTCTGGCATGGCGTTGCTGAACTCGTACTCATCGAAGCGCTCGGGGCTGGTTGCATTGCGTTGCTTGCCACGCCCGGTGATCAGGATCAGACGCTGACCGGCTGGAAGCCCATCGTCATAGGCTGTCCGCAGTGCGGCGTTGATCGGTCCTGCACCAAGCGAGCCACCGAAGGCAACGATGACGCGCTCATCAGGGTCGAGCCGGAGCGCTGTTCGAGCTTGTGCGCGCGTGGTCTCGCGGAAGGCACGATCGACGGGCCGGCCGGTTACGAGGTACTTCGGGGTCGTCCGTCCAACAACGGGAAACGCCAGAAACACGCGATCGGCGAACGGGGCGGCGAGGCGATTGGCGAGCCCAAGCCGCGCGTCTGCCTCACTCAGCGCGGACGGAATCTTGTGCCAACGCGCAGCGACGAGCATCGGCCCGGCGACGTAACCCCCTGCTCCAAAAACCGCGTCGGGTCGCACCTGTTTGATGATGCGCGAGCAGGACACAGGGGCCACGACCGCGCGCCCGAGTGCCTTCGCGAGCCGAAGACTTGGTCGCCGTGGAAACCCTTCAACCACGAACGGGAAGAAGGGGTAGCCACGCGCGGGAACGAGTTCGGCTTCGATCCGCGTCGGTGTACCCGCGAACGTCACGTCTGCGCCACGTTCACGCAGCGCGTCCGCAACGGCGAGAGCAGGCGCGACGTGTCCGACAGTCCCGCCAGCGGCAATCAGGATCCGCACCGGCATGCCTCCAAGGCTAAAGCACCCGACGGCGCGTTACACGTTTGCGGCGGCACGGCGACGCGACGGGCGTGGCGCAGGATCGTTCGGTGGTGGTTCGTGGCGCGCAACTGAGCGTCGCTGTGGCTCGCGACTGATCGCGATCAAGATGCCCACGAGGGCGAGAATTACTAGGCGCGATGACGATCCGTAGGAGATCAGCGGCAGGGGAATTCCGGTCAGTGGCAGGATGCCCATGACGGCGCCAAGATTGACAATTGCCTGGCCGGTGATCAATGCCGTGGCGCCGGCTGCGAGGAGCCGCTGGAAGGGGTCGACGGTGCGCATCGCGATCGTGTAGCCGGCCCAAGCAAAGGTCGCGAACAGTCCGATCACGAGCAGCGTGCCGATCAGTCCGATCTCCTCACCGATCACTGCGAAGATCATGTCCGTGTGCGCTTCTGGCAGGAAGTTGACCTTCTGCACACTGCCACCAAGACCCACACCAAAGAGACCGCCGGAGCCAATCCCAATCATCGACTGAACAACTTGGTAAGAACCATCAGCACTCTGCCCCCATGGGTCGAGGAATGCAAAGATGCGGTCGCGGCGATAGGGCGCTGCCCAGATCAAGATCGCGCCGAGGGCGAGGCCGATTCCGAGCAGTTTTGCGAGCAGTGACAGTGGCGTACCCGCGACGATCAGGAGTGCAAAGACCATGATCGTCACGGCAAGGGTGGTACCGAGATCGGGCTGCCACATGATCAGCATGCAGATCAGTCCGACAATCACCCCGATCGGCCAGGCGAACTCGCGCAGGCTTGCGGGTGGGCGCTTGCGTGTCGCCAGGATCGCCGCGACGACGAGGAGCGTGCCGATCTTAGCGAACTCGGAGGGTTGGACGGTAATGGGGCCAATTGCGAGCCAGCGAGCGGCGCCGTTGACGGTCACGCCGAAGCCGGGGACTTTGACGGCGATCAGACCGACGATCGACGCGATCAAGACGATCGGTGCGAAGCGACGAAGCCAGCCGGCGGGTACGAAGATCAGGCCGATCATCAGGGCGAGACCCGCGAGTGTGTAGAGGATGCCGTTCTTGATGAAGTAGAGCGAGTCGAAGTTAAATTCCGAGCGCGTCATGGCATAGGCGCTTGATGCCGAGTACACCATCAACTGGCCGAATACGGTCAGGCAAATCGTGACGATCAGGAGCACTTGCGCCTCAATCGTCATTTCTCGGCGGGACAGCCCCGGCGCGGTGTCGCCTGGCCGAATCAGCCGCAGAGGATTGCCACGTCGCATAGCGGATCGTTCGCCATCAGCGTGGCATCCCCTCCGACTGTCGGTGCGGTGTGGTTTGTGCACAAAAGGACCCGGGTCCTTTTGTGCAGTTTTGCTCGATTTTGACGCGCCGGTCACAATGCGCTATGTGGCGCCACGCTGCATCGCGAGGGCACGAAAATGCGCACCGCGCTCGCTGTAGTCGGCGAACTCGTCGAAACTCG
The DNA here is from genome assembly GCA_038911065.1 of Gaiellales bacterium. Lineage (GTDB taxonomy): Bacteria > Actinomycetota > Thermoleophilia > Gaiellales > F1-60-MAGs149 > F1-60-MAGs149. Next base: position 14,683 of record JBCKBR010000029.1, read on the forward strand.
CAGAGGCCGGAGCGAGCAGCACGTGCTGGCCCGCACGCGCCTCGCCGGCCGCCCGCTCAAAGGCTTCGTCAAAACTGCCACACAGCACCGCGTCCACTCCGGCAGTGGTCAGGACCGGCAGCATCCGCACGCCCGCCGGGCCCGTCAGATAGGCCCGCAGGACGCTCCCAGAGAGCGCCGCAGCGAGTGGCTCGAAAGCGCCACCCTTATCACTACCACCGAGAATAATCCGTACCTGCCCATCCGGAAACGCGGTCAATGCCTTGATCGTCGCGTCCACATTGGTCGCCTTCGAATCGTTCCAAAAACGCACCCCGCCCAGCACACCACAATCCTCGAGTCGGTGCGGACTGGCCGCAAACGCCGCAACAGCCGCGCGAATGCAATCGTCCGGAGCACCCAACCCTCCCGCCAACGCCGCAGCGACCGCCACATTCTCGCGATTATGGTCCCCGCGCAACTGTCCCGCAGCAAAGCCAAACGTCTCGGCATCCACCCCATGCACACGTCGCATGCGCGCACTGCCCGGCACACGCAACAGTTCTGCACAGCGCGGATCATCGTCATTTAGGACGGCCAGATCCTGCGCGTCCTGACGCTCGAAGATCCGCAGTTTGGAGGAGGTATACGCCTCGAGCGTGCCGTGACGATCCAGATGATCCGGCGTGATGTTCGTGATCGCCGCAGCGTCACAATGAAAACTGATCACGTCCTCCAACTGGAAACTCGACAATTCGCAGACCACGATTGTTCCCTGCGCTAAATCGGCAGCGATCTCGCTCAACGCAATCCCCACATTGCCGCAGACCACATGCGGCAAAGCAGCCGCGAACAGCATCGCCCCAACCAGTTCCGTCGTCGTCGTTTTACCATTCGTACCCGTCACGCCAATCACCCGCGCGCCGGGTGGCAACAGGCGATAGCCGAGTTCGACTTCGGACCAGATTGCTAGCCCCTGCAGGCGCGCCATCGTCACGACCGGATGCTCGCTCGGTACGCCGGGACTCTTGATCAAGACATCGCAACCCGTATAGTCCACCGCCTCTGCAGAGACGATGGGACAGGGTGCGTCACAGACCCCGTCCGGATCGTCATCAATCAGCACGACCTCCACACCGACATCAAGCAACGCTTGCGCGGCAGCCCGGCCAGAACGAGCAGCACCCAGTACCAGCGGATGCCGTGGCAGGGCGAGATCTGCACTCATACGTACTGGTTAAAGCGCACGTAGTAGAGAACGAATGCGACCGACGCAAAGATCGATGCGACGATCAGGAATCGGAACATGATCTTGGTCTCGCTCCACGCCTTCATTTCGAAATGATGATGGATCGGAGCCATCAGGAAAACGCGTCGACCAAAGCATCGAAAACTAATCACTTGGATGATCACGCTGGCTGCCTCCGCAACGAAAATTCCACCAATTAGGGGTAGCAGGAGCTCGGTCTTTGTAAAGATCGCGAACCCTGCGAGCGCGCCGCCAAGCGCCAGCGAGCCGGTATCACCCATAAACACTTCGGCGGGATAACTGTTGAACCAGAGAAAGCCCACGCAGGCCCCAAGGAGTGCCGCAGCCAGCACTGCGAGGTCCAGCGTCGCGGACGTCTGCTGTTGGAGATCGAACAAATTGGGGCCATCTATATGATCGGAGAGACTTGGCATCGAGAGCGCTCGCTGCCCAACCTGATAACCGATCACAGCCATCGATGTGAAGGCCAACATCGAGATCGTGGAAATGCCTGCGGCCAAGCCGTCGAGGCCATCCGTCAAATTGACCGCATTCGAAGCGCCGACGATGATTAGGAAAACGAGCACGTACCAGGCCGCTCCGAGCTCGAGGTGATAATCGACGATTGGCACAAAGATGCGTGTTGAGATGTCCTCGTACGCAGCCACCAGACCGATGCCAATCGCGATGCCGAGCTGACCAAGCAGTTTCCAACGGCCCTTGAGTCCGAGCGAGCGTTTACGGATGACACTCAGATAGTCGTCGACAAAGCCGATCAAACCACAGCCGAGCATGACCCCGAGCACGGCCAGGCTGGGTGTGCTGTACGACGAGAAAATCACGTACGGCACGACCGTCGCGATGATGATCATCAGACCACCCATCGTCGGTGTACCCGACTTCGTCTTGTGCCCAGCCGGACCCTCCTCGCGAATGCGCTGCCCAACCTTATAGCGACGAAGGAGTCTGACAAAGCGCGGCCCGGCAAGGACAGAAATTAGGATCGCCAGTACGCCGGATGCGAGGACGTTCGTCACGGTTGCGGCGCCCCGAGTCGTTGTGCGAGCAAGTCGGGAAGCACCTCGAGGCCCGCTGCCCGCGAACCCTTAACGAGTATCCGATCGCCCGACCGGACAAGGCCACCGAGCAGATCGACGGCCGCCGTGATATCGGCGACGGCAAATCCCTCGAGACCAGCTGCCTGATCGAGATAGGTATGCGCGAGATCTCCCACGGCGACCACCATATCGATCCCTATCCGAGCCATCAGCGCACCGACGGCACGATGGTACTGCTCGCTGTCGGGGCCAAGTTCTGCCATTGGGCCGAGTACGGCAATGCGACGTCCCTCGGTGGGCGTCTCTGCGAGCAGACCAAGAGCGGCCTCCATCGAGGTGGGATTGGCGTTGTACGCATCGTTGACGATGTCGATCCCACATGGGAGGCTGCGCGTTTCGCCACGCCAACGTTGCAGGGGGATACTGCGCGCACGCGCCGCGGCAGCGGGCAGATCGAGCCCAAGCGCGCTCACCACGGCCAGCGCTGCAGCGAGGTTGCGGGCATGGTGACGGCCAACGAGGTTCGTCTCAAAGGTCAGCACGTCGCCGTCGACCAGGATCGATAACTCCTGTCCGTCATCGAGCCGCCGCCGATCAACGAGCTGCAGATCGGCTCCTGCCTCCTCCCCGAACGTGATGATCTGAGCATTGTCGGGTAGGTACGGATCGAGTAGCGGTTCGGCGAACGGCAGCACGATACGCCCGTTCTCGCGGACGCCGTGAGCAATCTCGGCTTTGGCGGCGGCAATCGCCGCGAGCGACCCGAGCAATTCCAAGTGGGCGACACCAACGTTGGTGATGACAGCAACATCAAGCGCGGCAATCGCGCAGAGTTCGGCGATTTGTCCTTTGCCACGCATCGCGAGCTCGCACACCACGACTTCTGTCTGCTGATCGATGCGGGTCAGCGTCAGTGGATAGCCGATCTCGTTGTTGTGTCCTTCACGGGCTGCGACGACACGACGCTGACCACCGAGCAGATGAGCGATCGCATCCTTCGTCGAGGTCTTGCCCGTGCTACCCGTGACGCCAACCCGCAGCGCCGTCGACGTAGCGGCATTGACATCACCAAGGCACTGCAGGCAGCGCACGCTCGAGAATGTCGTCAGGATGTTTGGGATGTTCGTCGCCAATGCGCGGTCGAATACGTCTTCCTCGACGACAACGGCCGTTGCGCCCGCCCGGATTGCCTCCTCGATGTGATCGATCCCGCCGCGGATAGCGATAAACAGATCGCCAGCTTCCACCCTGCGCGAATCGATTGTGACGCCCGTAAAGATCGTTTCGGGGTTACCACGCATCACGACGGAGGCGGGCACATCGGCGAGGCGCCGGGCGATCATGCGAGCACCGCTCGGGCAACTTCGCGATCGTCAAATGGTGTCACGGTCCCCGCCACGTCTTGGCCTTGCTCGTGGCCCTTGCCGGCGATCAGTATGACGTCGCCAGGCTCCGCCGCGGCGATCGCCTGAATGATCGCGGCGCGCCGGTCGGGTTCGATCTCGACGTCGGTTGTGGCGCCCGCCAGGATCTCAGCGATGATCGCAGCGGGGTCTTCGGAGCGCGGATTATCGGACGTGACGATCACTCGATCCGCATGTGTACAGGCCACCCGCGCCATCTCTGGTCGCTTCCCGCGGTCGCGGTCGCCACCACACCCGAACACGATGGTCACACGCCCTGTCGCGAGTTCGCGAACCGTACGCGCCACGTTTTCGAGCGCATCCGCCGTATGCGCATAGTCGACGACGACCGTAAAGGGTTCGTCGGTGCTGACAACTTCCAGCCGTCCTGGCACGCCACGGAGCGTCTCAAGACCCTCGACGATGGCCTCGATCGACAATCCCGCAAGGCCTGCCGTACTGGCTGCAGCGAGGACATTCTCGACATTGAAACGCCCCACGAGGTGCGTCTGTACGTCGGCGTCTCCCCACGGCGTACGCAGTCGGAAGCGCGTGTGGTCGGCTGCCAGGACGATCTGCTCGGCGCGCACATCGACGTCGCTGTTCGTGATGCCGAAGCGGAGATCTGCTGTGAGACGCGCGCCATACGCGTCGTCGGCGTTGGTGGCTGTCGGACAGCGCCCATCGAACAGGCGAGCCTTGGCAGCAAAGTACGACTCCATATCCGGGTGATAGTCGAGGTGCTCGCGGGAGAGGTTCGTAAATGCGGCAGCAGCAAACCGCACGCCGCCCTCACGGTGCTGGTCGAGGGCGTGGGATGACACCTCCATCGCGCATGCCGTGTCGCCGGCTTTCCGCATCTGATCAAGATCACGATGCACGTCGATTGCCTCAGCCGTTGTCCGCACTGCCGTCTCTGAGACTCCACCAATCCGCCGTTCGATCGTCCCAAGCAGTCCTGCGTGATGCCCACCAGCCACGAGCATTGCATGCTGTAGGAAGGCCGTTGTGGTCTTGCCATTGGTCCCGGTGACGGCGAGGATACATAAAGCGTTGGAGGGGTGGTCGAAGAACGTGTCAGCCAGTATTCCCATCGCTGCGCGCACGGATGGGACAACGACTTGCGGGACCGCCACAGCGAGTTCGCGCTCGACCACAAGCCCACAGGCACCCGCCGCGATCGCGTGCGGCGCATGGTCGTGACCATCGGTCGTCGCACCGGGGACGCAGAAGAACAATGTGCCGGTCGTGACGCGTCTCGAGTCGTATGCGAGATCGACAACGTCGACTCCAACTATTGGGAGCGTCAAACCCCGCGCTTGAACGGGACCGAGGAGGTCCGTGAGCAGCACTATTTCACCAAGTCTAGTGCCCCGACGGGACATAGCGCGAGAATCGGCCGCCTGTCGACGCGCAAACATCGCATCCGGATCACGCGTCTTAGCCAGTGGTCGCGGTGATTGATCGATCAGGTGGCGTACCGAGTGCGATCAGTGAACGCTCCGTTAATGCGGCGAAGGCCGGACCCGCTACCTCGCCGCCGTAGTACTGGCCGCCACGCGGCTGGTCGACCATGATCAGCGTTACGACGCGTGGGTTCTTGACCGGTGCGAATCCGACAAACCAGGCGAGGTAGCGAGTTTTGGAGTATGTCCCATCCTTGTCGATCTTCTTGGTTGTGCCCGTCTTGCCCGCCACGGAATAGCCAGGGATCTCTGCAGCAGAGCCTGTGCCTTGGTCTGAGACGACGCCTTCCAGCATCACCGCCAAGGTTCGTGCGGCTCGAACCGACAGTACGCGATGCTGCTTGATCGCGACAGGGCCCTGCCCATCGATGCGTGTCACGATGTGCGGTGTCGTCTGGACACCATCGTTGGCGATGGTCGCGTAGAACTGTGCCAGTTGTAACGGTGTCACTGCGATGCCATGGCCGATCGGGATGTTGAGGGGCGATGTACCCGACCAGTCTTTATAGGCGGGCACGATGCCCGCGGCCTCACCGGGCAGGTCAATGCCGGTTTTCTTGCCGAAGCCAAAGCGATTAATCCATTGCGATAACACGATGTCACGCGCGCCAGGGTTCGAGAGGTGCTCGTATGCGAGTTTCGCCACACCAATGTTCGATGACATGCGCAGCGCCTCGCTCGCCGTCTTGACGCCCGGGTTCGGATGCGCGTCGCGGAGTGTCCCGTCGTACAACTTCCAGGTACTTCCAACATCGACGCGTGTGTTCGGCGTGATGCGCCCGGTTGCCAATCCCGCACCGATCGTGACGGCTTTGAAGGTCGAGGCTGGCTCATATATATCTGTCAGCGCGCGCAGACGCAGCTCGTCGGCCGTGCCTTGACGATAATCGCCGTTGGCGGGGCTTGGTGACGATGCCATCGCAAGAATCTCTCCCGTTGCCGGCACCATGACGATCGCTGTCACTGCTTTTGCTCGATACTGTGCGCGCGTCTCGGCGACGACTTTTTCTGCTTCGACTTGGACCTGTCGATCGATGCTGGTACTAATCGTCTTGCCTCGCTGCATCTGCTGTGTGCTGATCACATTGATGGCATTGCCACCGGGATCCTCGGTCTGTACTTCCAACCCATTGGTGCCACGGAGGATCGCGTCGTACTGCAATTCGAGTCCAGCCACACCGGTGCCCTCAAGGTCTGTCGCGCCAATCATTGGAGCGGCACTTGCACTCGGGTAGACACGCCGATGCTCGGGCGTAAAATCGAGACCGTCGAGGGCCATCGCCTGCACCCGCTTGGCTGCTGCTGGAGGTACCTGCCTCGCCAGGTCGACGTGACTAGCGTCGGGCGCCTCGAGGCGACTCATGATCACATCTGGCGACTCTCCACTGGCTTCGGCGACTGCAGCAACCACGCGAGCGCGATCTGTTACGAGTGCGGGGACGGCGCCGATTGTGCTGGCCTGCTCGGTTAGGGCCATCCGATAGCCGGCACGATCGAGGATCGCACCACGGGGTGCTGCTGTCACAACCTCGACGCGCTGTTGGCCGCTCGCCCGCTGCGCGTACCAGCCGCCTTCGACGACCTGGAGTTGTACGGCGCGCCCAACGCAAACCATCAGCAGGATTCCCGCTACGACCATCAGCCAACGAATGCGTCGCACGGGTGGTGGGACAGGTGCTTGGCGACTCCGCCGGCGAGGCGTGCGTGGGGAAGCGGTCCGTGTCGCCACGTTACGAGGCCTAGCGATCCTTCGGTACAGTAATCGGCAGCATCCGCATCGCCTGCGAGGGGACGAGTACCATCCCATAGCCAGCTGCGGCACGTTCGACGCGCCCGTCTGCGAGTCTCTGATCCGTCTCAGTTTGGATGTTTGCCGCATCGTTGTGCGTTGCTTCGATCTGTGTGCGCAACGCGCCCGCTTGCATGGTGGCGCGCAGCGAGGAGACCTGTAGATAGACGACGAGGGAGAGTGCGACTCCAACAATGGCAATGATGCTGGCGATACGAAAAGGCGCGAGGCGGCCACTGACGGCTGTGCGCGCAGCATTCGACCGGTGCGTTGTGACGCGTCGCTTCGGGCGATCTGCGACCACCACTGGTCGCGGTCGGATGCGCTTGCGTGGGGCCGGCGATACGCGGGGGACGGCGACGGCCATCAGGCGTTGTGTCCGGTCAGTGGTACATGCGTGCGTTCGGCGACACGGAGTCGCGAAGACGCGGCACGCTGGTTGCGGTCGATCTCGGCACTGCCAGGGCGGATCACACGTTGCGTCAAGACCCGCAGCGTTGCCTCGCGCCGACAGCCACAGATCGGCAGATCGGGTGGGCAGATGCACGGCATTGCCGCATTGCGGAAGTGCTCCTTGACGATGCGGTCCTCGAGCGAGTGGAACGAAATCACCGCAATTCTGCCGCCGGGCTTGAGAATCTGCATGGCAGCTGCCAGCCCCTCCTCGATCATCGTCAACTCGTCGTTGACGGCGATGCGGAGCGCTTGAAAGACGCGTTTTGCTGGGTGGCCCGAGCCGAACTGGGCGGGTATCGGTATCGCGTGGCGAATTGTGTCCACGAGGTCTGCACTACGCTCGTACGGCGTGTCGCGACGCCGCCGACAAATGGCTCGAGCGATCTGGCGCGCATAGCGTTCCTCGCCGAAGCGGGAGAACAAATCGGCTAGTTCCCGTTCGCTCAGATTGGCGAGTAGGTCCGCTGCAGTGTCTCCCCCACGCGGATCCATGCGCATGTCGAGAGGTGCGTCGACAGCGTAGGAGAACCCGCGTTCGGGCTGATCAATCTGCATCGAGGAGACGCCGAGATCCAACAGGATGGCATCGGCTTGGACGTGCTCGACGGCGAGCGATCGGAAGGCGTCGACGAAGTCGCGCTTGATCAGGCGCACGGCCATATCGGGATGCGAAGCACGGAACGAGCGTGCGCGATTCTCGACACTCGGGTCGCGATCGATGGCGACATAGGCGCCGCGGCCCTGCATCAATTCGGCCAGCATCGCAGCGTGGCCGCCAGCTCCAAAGGTGCCATCAACCACGGTCATACCAGGCTCCACGTCGAGGAGTGCGACCACTTCGTGTGCCAGCACGGGGTCGTGGAGTGCGGCGTTAGCGGGCATCACGGACCAGGCGCTCTGCGACATTCTCTGCGCTTCCTTCCAATTCGGCGAGGCCGCGTTCCCACGCCCCGCGATCCCATATTTCGAGCCGGTCACGGACACCGACAACAACGATTTCGCGCTCCAGTGCGGCGTGCTGCATGAGTGGGGCGGGTAGCGCGACGCGGCCCTGTCGATCGAGGTCGGCCTCGACGGCACCCCCAAACAGGAAGCGCTCCATCTGGCGTCCTTCGCGGGTGAATGGGTCGAGCCTCGCGGTCTGCGCTGCGACGAAGGCCTCCCAGCCATCGCGCGCATAGATCGCGACGCAGTGGTCAAGGCCACGCGTCACGAACAGACCGTCGGAAAACGGCTCGCGCAGACGAGCAGGAACCGTCACTCGGTTCTTCTCGTCGAGCTTCTGTGCGTATTCACCAAGCAGCATTTCGGGTCATTTCTTTGGTGTCCGGCGTCCCCACTTGGGTTCCCCTTCCGTACCAAGATCCCCCACCTTACCCCACCTGCCCCCACTTTGCAACTATCTTCTCGAATACGAACATATGTTCGTATCGGCGTGGTTGAGCGAAACCCGGGCAGATTCAGCGCCAATCGTTCGAGGAGTTTGTGACAGCCCGCCCCACTT
>JBCKBR010000030.1:0-23230 GCA_038911065.1 Gaiellales bacterium
CGCGAGGCCGATCAGGCGTTCGAGGAGTTCGGCGTAGCCAATGCCGCTGGCCTCGAATAGGCGCGCGTAATAGCTGGTTGCGGTAAAGCCGGGGATCGCGTTGATCTCGTTGAGCACGAGCCGACCCGAGTCGGTATAGAAGAAGTCAATGCGGGCCATGCCGTGGCAATCGCAGACCGCGAAGGCGTGGGCGGCAATTGCACGCAGCCGGTCAGAGACGTCCGCAGGTAGATCAGCGGGCGCTACAAGGGACGACCCGCCCGCCGCATACTTGGCCTCGAAGTCGTACCAATCTGCGTCGAACTGGATTTCGCCAACGACAGACACCTCGAGGTTCGGCACCAGCCCCAACACACCGCTCTCGACTTCGCGGCCGACCAGCAACTCCTCGACCAGCACCTTGTCGTCGTGCGCCAGGGCAAGGTCGAGCGCAGCGTCCAAACCAGCAGCCGACTCGACGCGCGAGATGCCAACGCTGGACCCGAGCCGTGCGGGCTTGACAAACACGGGAAACCCCAGCTCGCTCGCGACCTGCGCGTGCACGACCGAACGATCCGACCCCAAGCCGACCAACACCTGCCGCGCGACGTCGATGCCCGCGTCGCGCAGCACTGCCTTGCAGCGGTCCTTATCCATCGTCAATGACGCGCCCAGCACTCCCGGTCCGACGTACGGCACACCGAGCATTTCGAGCAGTCCCTGCACCGTGCCGTCCTCGCCAAACGGGCCGTGCAGCACGGGGATCACGACAGCGCAGCCGAGCGGGCCGCCCTGCCCTGGCGTGACCGAAATTGTTGTCCCATCAGGAGTGGTCCAGACGCCATTACGATCAATCGTGATCGACACGATGTCGAAACGATCCGGATCGAGCGCGCCCGCAACGCTGGCAGCCGACCGCAGCGAAACATCGTGCTCCGACGAGCGCCCCCCGCCGAGGACTGCAACGCGCAACCGCTCGGCCACTACGTCGTCGTACCCGTATAGCGACCGACAACGATTGAGACGGTCGAGCCGAGTGGCCTCGCCGAACCACTCGCAGGATTCTGCGAAATCACGATGCCATCCTGCCCAGGATCCGAGACAGCACTCTCCTGCGCGCTAACGGCAAAACCCGCTGCGATGATCTGCGCCTCTGCCGTCCCGCGTGCGATGTTGACGACCGACGGGACAGCGGCAGTCGCTGGGCCCTTGGAGATCACAACATTGACGGCAGCTCCCTGTGGCACCGACGTACCCGCAGCAGGATCCTGCGCGATCACCTGCCCTGCAGCCGCCGCATCGCTTGCCTCCGCTTGGGACCCGAGTACCAGGCCAGACGTAATCAGCGCGTTCTGCGCATTCGTCAGGCCCAACCCAATGAGATTCGGCACCGTGCCTTGCTGCTTGCCACTCGAGATGACTAAGCCGATCGTCGTGCCCGGTTTGACGGTAACGCCGGCAGCCGGTGACTGCGAGATGACATTACCTTCGCCCACGGTATCCGAAGGTGCAGTGTCAGAATGCACGACGAGTTTCGCGGCGTCGAGCTTGGCTGTGGCATCGGCAAGGCTTAGCCCAGCCACATTGGGGACGCCCACTGCGTCGGCGCCAGATGAGACGTCGATCTCGACCGTCGCCCCCTCGGGCACACTCTCGCCTGGCGCGGGATGTTGCGCGGTGACCACGCCGACGGGAACGTCGGCCGAGGCGACTTTGATGATAAGTGGCACGAGTTTGAGTGCTTTCAAGGCGGCGATGGCATCTGTACTTTGCTGACCAACGAGGTCAGGCATATCGACCAGCACAGCACTCGCCGTCGCCGTCGTTGCTGTTGTCGGTGTCTCACTACCACCACCCGAACGCCCCCATGCGACCAGCCCAATCGCGATCGCAGCGAGCACGACCCCGACAACGATCAGCAGGATCCAGAGGCGTCGCCGGTTCGGGTTCTTCGCACGGGCTGGAGCGCGCTCGCGGGGCGGTAAGGGCGGCGCCACCATGGTCTGCTCGATCGGGCGATTCATCGCGATCGTGGCGGCGCCAATGACCGCAGTTTCGTCGCTGATCGGAAGCCCCTGGCGAACCTTGTCGAGCTCGAGGCCCATCTCGTCGGCACTCTGGTAGCGCTGCGTTGGATCCTTGGCGAGCGCGCGCATCACGACAGATTCGAGTGCGACGGGAACCAGCGGATTGCGATCCGTCAGGGCTTCTGGCGCCTCTTGGACGTGGCGCATCGCGACCGTCACCGCAGCCTCGCCTTCGAAGGGCACACGTCCGGAGAGCATCTCGTAGAGCACGATGCCGACGGCGTAAAGGTCGGCAGGCGGACCGACGGACAGCCCGCGGGCCTGCTCGGGTGCAAGGTACTGTGCGGTGCCGACGATGGAGCCGGCCTCCGTCATCTCAGTATCCCCCGCGCTGGCGATACCGAAGTCGGCAACTTTGATCTTGCCGTCGGATTGCACGAGGATGTTCTGCGGCTTGACATCGCGGTGGATGACGCCCTGCTGGTGTGCGACACGCAACGCAGCGAGGATCTGCAGCGCAATCGTGATCGCTCGGCGTGGCTCGATTGGCGACTCGCGGCGGATCAGATCCTTGAGCGTCTCGCCCTCGACGTACTCCTGGACGATGTACGACATGCCAGCCGTCTGGGACTGGTCATAGACCTGGACGATGTTCGGGTGGTTTAGCCGCGCTGCGGCGCGCGCCTCGCGCTGAAGCCGTTCGATGAAGTGCGGGTCGTCGCTATGCCGATCGGCGAGAACCTTGACCGCAACCTGACGGTGCAGCGACTCATCCTGCGCCAAGAATACGCGCGCCATTCCGCCCTGCCCGAGCCGCCTGACAATGCGGTAGCGACCGTCAAAAAGCGAGCCAGGAGAAGTGTCGTTGATGTCGTTCATAGGAGTGCTCCCGTGGATTGTCTCACGATACCTGCGCCGTCAGCGCCCGTAGCACGTCGGCAGCGATCGGCGCGGCGAGATCGCCACCGGTGCCGTCGACGTCTTCGAGCAGGACTGCGAAGGCGAAACGTGGCGCGTTGGAGGGTGCGAAACCGATAAACCAGGCGTCGTTTTTGCCGACGCGACCCGTCTCGGCAGTACCGGTCTTGCCCGCCACATCAAGGCCGGCAACGGCGGCAGCAGCGCCAGTACCGTCATCGACGACCTGCTTCATCAGTGTACGTAACGCAGCTGCTGTTTCCGTTGTCATGGCACGGCCAAGATAGACCGGCGTCGGTCGCCGCACGATCGAGCCGTCGGGTGCCCGGACCTCTTGGACGGGTTCCGGCTGCACAACCTGACCACCGTTGGCGACGGCTGCAGCAACTTCGGCCATCTGGAGTGGCGTGGCGAGTAGGCGCTCCTGGCCAATCGCGAGGCGGGCCACGTCGATCGGTGTGGTCGGGGATACGAGATTGCCTTGGCGGTTAAAGATCCCTGATGGCAGTGTCTGTTCGGCTGGGTAGTCCCAGGGAATGCGCGCGAAGAAGCCAAAGCTGCGCATGGTCGCCTCGAGCTGCTCGGCCCCGAGATCGATGCCGACCTTGGCAAACGTCGTGTTGATCGAGTGGACGAACGCATAACCAAAGTTGTGAGGGCCATACGCGCGACCACGAAAGTTGCAGAGTGGCTGCCCGCTGGTGTTGATGCAGGACGGGCCGGGAAACTTCGTGTCGGGAGTCACGGCGCCGGCATCGAGCGCGCTGGCTGCCGTGACGACCTTGAACGTCGATCCCGGTGGGTAGAGGCCCTGTGTGGCGCGGTTGAGGAGTGGCGATGCGGGATTCTTGAGGGCTGCTTCGAGACCGTTGTTGGGATCAAACGTCGGTGTTGATGCCATCACCAAAATACCTCCCGTGCTTGGGTCGAGCACGACGACACTGCCGCGAACGCCCAGTGCCGTGAGGCGATCCATCGCAACTTTCTGCGCGACTGCCTGTAGTCGCAGCACGACCTCGTTGCCGCGCACGGTGTTGCCGCGCATCCGATCGAAGGCGTTCGTCACGCCAGCTAGATCGCCGGTGCTGCCCGAGAGTTCCGGATCGAGCGACCGCTCGAGCCCGGCGCGACCGGCGAGGAGCGACGAGTAGCCCACCAATTGGGCTGCCAGACCTTTGGTCGGGTAGACGCGCTTATAGACGGTGCGACCATCGAGTTGTGCTGGGTTCGATTCGGCTAATACGACACCATCAGACGAGACAATCGAACCGCGATCGATCTCGAGGTCGCGATAGACGAGGCGCACGTTGGTCTGGCGAGCCTCGAGCGAGGAGCGCGCCCAGACCTGCCAATAGGTCGTCATGACGATCAGCGCGCAGAGGGCCACGGTCAGCGCAATAAAGAGGTGGCTGATGCGGGTGTTCACACGCGTTCCCGATTTGCGCGCTGCGAAATACACAGCAGCAGTCCCGCAATCGCAAAGTTCGCCGTCACGCTCGACCCGCCGTAGGACACGAAGGGCAGCGTCAGCCCGGTCAGTGGTAGCAGTCGGGTGACACCACCGATGATCACGAAGACTTGGAAGCCGACCGCTATGGCGAGACCAGCGGCGAGGAGTTTTGAGAACCCGTCGTCGGCGGTCGTCGCGATACGAAAGCCACGCCAGGCGAGCAGGAGGTAGAGCAGGATCACCGCAACCGCTCCGACCAGCCCCATCTCGTTTGCAATGACCGAGAAGATAAAGTCCGTTTGTGCGGACGGGATGATCGTTCCACCCGCCTCGTTGAGAATCAGTCCACGCCCAAAACCCGTACCGAACACGCCACCGTCGGCGATCGTGTAAATCGATTGGGTGATCTGATAGCAGCATTGTGCCTGCTCGTCAGACCACGGATTGAGCCAACCATTGATGCGGGTCTGCACCTGTGGTGCGAACTGCAGTGCGGCCGCGGCACCAATAGCGAAGAGTCCGATGCCGGCGCCGATGTAGAGCAGACGCCCCGTCGCAACGTAGATCATCGCGAGTGCGATGACGTAGAACAATAGCGATGATCCGAGGTCGTTCATCGCGACCAGTAGGACGAGCGATAGGCCGCAGAGGATCAGCAGTGGCAGCGCGTGCCGGAGAGCAGGAATACCAATGCCGAGTACGCGGCGGGTAGGTGCTGTCAGCACCTCGCGGCGCTCGCGGAGGTAACCGGCGAGGAAGATGACGAGCAGGATCTTGGCGAATTCGCCTGGCTGAATCTGTAGATCACCAACGCGGATCCAGAGGCGCGCACCATTAATAGACGAGCCCAGCACGATCGTCGCGAGCAGCAACACGACGGCCAGTGCACCGCAGGTGTAGCGCAAGGATTCGAGGCGGCGAATCTCGCGAAAGGCGATGATCACACCAATGAAGAGGGCAAGCCCAAACAGGATCCAGACGCCTTGGTCGCGTGCCAGCAGGGCGTCGATGCGATAGATCTCGATCAGGCCGATGGATGTCAGGACGGCTGTGATTGGCAGCACGTACGGATCTGCGTCGGGGAGTGCCACGCGCACCATCAGGTGTGCGCCGAGATAAGCGCCGGCAAAGAGGGTGGCAGCAATCAGTGGCGCAGCGCCAAACTCTTGGGCGCGCGCAAGTTGGACTGCGGCAAAGCCTGCGGTGGTGATTCCTAGTGCGAGCAAGATTAGCCCAAGCTCGCGGTTACGGAGAGGAAGCTTGAGGAGGCCGCGGCTGGTGATCACGGCGTGCTCGGTGGCATCCGTAACCAGGGCGCGGCGGTTATCAGCAGCGCGATGCGCTGCTCTGCGCTTGCGCGCGACCCGATGCGCTGATCGAGCAAGCTCTGGCGCTGTTCCTCTGAGAGCGCGGCTGCTGGGATGTCGGTAATGGTGACGGCGCGGTAGAGCGTGATACTGCTCGTCAACTCGAACGGCAGTCCCTCATAGATCGCAACGCGACCGCCGGGTGTGGCGCCAATGAAATGCGCCCACTGCAAGCCGACAGCAATGGCAACCGCCAACAGAATGCCGATCGCCGCTGCCACGGCTGCGATCAAAAGACCCGATCCGCGGCGACGGGGTAGAGCAGTCGTCTGCGCACGGTTTTCCTCGATCGCGAGCGCTGTTGCCGGCAGGATCACGATTGGCGGTCGTCCGGGTTCGGTGTCCTCGTCGTTACGCGTGCCGAGGCGAAGCACGACGGCGGTGATGTTGTCCTCACCCCCCGCACCGTTGGCAGCCGTCACGAGTTGTCGAGCGAGCAACTCCATCGGTCCACCAGCGCGGAGAATGCGAGCGATCTCGGCATCCGCGACCATGCCGGTAAGACCATCACTGCAGAGCAGAATCAGATCGTCGGGCTCGACGCTAACCCGCAGGACGTCAATGTCGGCGGTAGCGTCTGCGCCGAGTGCGCGCGTGATCACCGAGCGCTGTGGGTGATGCTCAGCTTCGCTGGCGGTGAGTGCGCCCCGGCGAATCAGCTCGCCGACGAGTGAGTGGTCGTCGGTCAGTTGCTGCAACGTACCGGCACGCAACAGGTAGGCCCGGGAGTCACCGACGTGCGCGATCACGAGTGACGCGCCATCGACCATCGCAGCCGTAATAGTGGTGCCCATGCCGAGCAGCGAGGAGTCCGCTTGTGCGGCTGCGTAGATGCGCGCGTTGACACTTTCGATCGCTGCGACAAGTGTCTGCTCGCCTCCGTCGAGACCATGGAGTGCGGCGACGGCCATGGCGCTCGCAACTTCGCCGGCGCGGGCACCACCCATGCCATCAGCGACGGCAAAGACCGGAGCGGACAACAGCAGCGCATCCTCATTTGATTGGCGCAGCCGACCAACGTCGCTGCAGGCACCCGCTTCTAAAATCAGGAGCATCAGCGTTTCGGTCCGGGCTCGTAGACCATACGGGTCGATCCGACAGAGACCTCGTCTCCCTCGTGGAGTGGCGTCTCGGCGGCGATACGCTGGCCGTTGACGAAGGTGCCATTCATCGAGCCGAGATCAGCGATTGTTGGTGCGCCGCCACGCACGCGGACCACGGCATGGCGGGCCGACACGAAGTCATCACCTTCGAGCACAGCGGCAGCATGAGGATCGCGGCCGAGCAGTACCTCGGGCTGGTCGAGTATGACGGCGGCGCCGGCTGGCAGGATATCGCTTTCGAGTACGAGGAGTCGTCCGGGCAATGTCGGTTGGGGTGGGGACTCTTTGGCAGGGGACGGGTCGAAGCCGTGGCCTGGACTCAAGATCATGCTCTCGGAAGATCCACGAACATCTAAAATCGCCGTACGGGCGATCCGCCAAACGAACACGTAGAGCAAGACGAGTACGGCAATGCGGAGCAGCAGGAGTGCTTGGTCGACCACGGCTCAGCCGGGCCGCTGCTCGATCCGCAACGTGCTCGTACCAATCGTGATCTCATCGCCCACACCGACTGTCGCGTGGCGCACGCGGCGGCCGTTGACGAGCGTACCGTTGGTGGAGTCGAGATCACGCAGGACGAAGCCTCCATCGCTGCGGCCGAGCTCGGCGTGGCGCCGAGAGACATTGCCGTCGGCAAGCGGCACGTCACAATCCTTGCTGCGACCAATTACCAGTGCGGCATTGCCAATTGGCGTCGCACCGCCGGGCCAGACCAAAACCCAGGGTGCTGGGGCGGCTATGGGTGCGACGGGTGGAGTGCTTGGTGGTGGTGCAATGGGTGCGACAGGCGTCGGTGTCACCGCTGGTGGTCCAATCTCGACGGCGTCGGGGATTGCGAACGGGTCGGCAATGAGCGCGGCGGCGGCAGGGACTGGCTCGACGGCAGCAGGGGCAGGGACTGGCGCAGCGGCAGGGACAGCACCCCCACCAAACTCTTCGGGCAGTCGTGCCGGGGCTGCGACCGGGGCAGCTTCGGGAGCCGCGTTGGGTGGTTGCGTCTCCTCCATCTCGGCAGCGATGCCGAACGTACCGACCTCAAGCTCGGCTGCTGTTTCGATCATGACCCGTGCACGACCCGGGAGCGAGTAGCCCTCGCGTCGCGCATGCTCCGTCAGGTAACCCGCCAACTCGGTGCGGAGGCGCGCCTCGTAGGCCAAGAACTGCTCACGATCGTCGGGCGCAAGAAAGACGGTGTACGCGTTCGGCACATAGACCTGCTGGACCGAAATGACCTTGTTGTCGTCCATCTCCTTGGTCAACTTGCGTGCCAACTCCACCGGCTGCACGTGGGAGCGGAAGGTACGACCAATGCCCCCTTCGAAGACGCCCTCTAAACGATTCTCGATCCGACGGAGAAAACCCATTAACTCATCCTCTGATTGCCTATGGCACGACGTAGTGGTGGTGTGGCGGGCTTGCGTGACCGCACATAAATCACTATACCGCCCGCCCCAGCGCCCACCAGGACGGTGAGGGGTGCAACCAGTGCTCCCGTCAGTACAAACGCAATCGCGAGTGTTGCGAGCGTACCGATCCCGAGCCAGAGTCCCGTCGCAACCAACAATGGGCGGCCCTTGGCCCGTAGTACAGCGGGAGCCGTCAAGGCAAGAACCGCCCAGAGGCCGGCGAGCAGAAGCGGACCCACACCAATCGCACTACCCACGATCGCTGCTGTCGCGATCGCATCGTCGGCGCCGGCCAGTTGGGTGGGGAGCGTTGCCAATGCTGGCGTAGCGACCAAAGGCGAGCCGTAACCGGACAATCCGAGCACCAACGCCATCGTCAAGGCGCCCGCCGCACCGTTGGCAGCACGGACGTAGGGGCGAGACGCCGAACCTGCAAGCAATAGAAAGATCGTCCATGCACCGCAGAGAGTAAGTAGCGGCGCGAGTGCTGGGAGCAGCAGTCGGCGACCATCGCGGGCCAGCAAGGCAAGCCAGACGACACCAACCAGAGCAGCCACAGGTACGAGTCCAACGGCAAGATTGCCGGCGAGCGGCAGCGCGGCAGCCAGCACCAGAGCTCCGGCAACAAACGGCAGCCGTAACGCGACGACGGCTGCGAGCAGTGCGATTGCCAGTGGCCAGCCGGTCGGATAGAACGACAACGCGCCGAGCAGCGCCGTGCCGGCCACCACCGTCAGAGCGCTAGGCCAGTACGGGAGCATGCGCGTTACGAGCGCAGCGATCCGGGTTTCGGCTGCGGACTGCTCAAACAGATCGATCGGCTCGCCCGGCTCGCGCTCGGGACGATCCGGCACTGCGCGCAACCAGCGTTCACGCAAACGCACACGCGGCTCGATCAGCGGCAGCACAACCGCTGGGTCGAGCTCGGCCTCGCCGCGCTCCATCGCAACGGCGCCTCGAAGCAGCGCATCACGCAATTGGCCGGGCAATGGACGCCGCTGGTTGTCGAGATCCAGCGCGCGGTCGATCATCTTCGCCGCCGCCTCGGGGAGGTCGGGCCGCTCCTTCCGCAGCGAGAGTCGCAGTGACCGGTGTTTCTCTGCCAGCTCGATGGGGTTCTTCGATCGATACGGGTTCTTGCGGGTCAGTGCCTCGTAGGCCACGAGTGCCGCTGCCCAGACATCAACAGACCCCGTCAGCATCTCTCCCCGCACCTGTTCGGGCGCCATGTACGAGAGCGTGCCCAACAGACTCTCATCCACCGTCGCATCAGGCTGATCGATCTGGGCGATGCCAAAATCGGTCAGTTTGAGAATGCCGTCTTCGCGCAGCAGAATATTACCGGGCTTGACATCGCGGTGGATGACGCCGCGGGCATGCGCGTGTTCGAGCGCGTCACAGACCGCGGCAACAGCTCGGAGCACCTCGGACTCTTCGAGCCGCTTCTCCTTGAGCACGATCGAGAGGTCATTGCCCCGCACCAGTTCGAAGGCGACGTAGATGTAGTCGTCGTCCTCCTCACTGCCAAGCATCCGCACGATCGCGCCATGGTCGAGCGCACTGGCCGCACGCATCTCGCGGCGGGCTCGGCGTCGCAACTTCTCCTGGGCAGGAATCGCCTTGAGCGCCACCATTTCGCCGGACCGAAGGTCCTCCGCCTCGAACACGGTGGCACTCCCACCAACACCGATTGTTTCGATAATGCGGTACCGATCAGCGACGATTCCCTCAGGGAAAAGCGGAGGTACGCCGTACTGCGCAGTGCGGACCGAACGGAGGCTCACCGGCCTAACCGCGCATTCCACAGAGGATCGGGTGATAATGTGACGAATGCGGAGAGCGACACGGCTCCCGTTTCGCCACTTATGCCTGCGTTCCTTTCCTTCTTTGACGATGATCCAGCCGAGGCTCCGCCTGAGCGCGGGGCGCGTAAGCGGCCGTCCCTTCCCGGTGGCCACCGCGGCAAGGGGCCACAGCGCTTGCTGGTCCTCGGCGGTGGCATCCTGATTGTGCTTGTGGCGGGCTACTTCCTCGTTCAGCGCTGTCAGCGTGATCGCGAAGTCTCCTCGTACCAGAGTTACGTCGCGCAATCGAACGAGATCGCGAAGTCCTCGGCGACGGTTGGTTCGGAGTTCTCGGCAGCAATCCTGACAGCGGGACAATCGCCGGATGGCCTCAATCAGGCGCTGACACGCCAGATTCAGATACAACAGCAGACCGCCAAGAATGCTGCCACGCTCAGTCCACCCGAGGGTCTCGCGGCATACGCCCCGTTCCTCGTGCAGACAATGCAGTACCGCGTCAGTGGTCTGCAGGGGTTGCAGAAGGCGCTCAAAGAGGCCTTTACGGCGGCCGGTACCACAGGACAGGTGCCACTCGAGCAGTCCGCGTCCGTCGCGGCAACGTTCCAACGCCTGATCGCCTCAGACGTCGTCTACACGGACTCGTATCAGGCACCGAGTCGCGATGTGCTGGCGAAGAAGGCGATCAATGCCACGGTTGAGGATTCGCAGTTCGTCGATCCGAAATTAATCGAGTTTGCCGCTCCACAACGAATGCAGTCGATTCTTAATGCCCTGCTTGGTGGTGCGCCAATCGATGGTGAGACGACGACGAGTACCGCGACGGACGGCTCTGTTGTGACGTCCACGACGTCAACATCAGCGTCTGGTGCCTTGCATGGCACAACACTCATTGGTACGTCGCTCAATCCCGGCACGATCCAGCTCGATCCGGGATCGGTCAATGAGGTCGATAGCGCGAACAACATGTCACTGGCCGTGACGGTACAAAACTCGGGCGACACCACAGAGGTGTCGATCAAGATCAATGTGGTGTTGCGTGCCAAGGGCATGGACGACCGCACGTTGCCAACGGGTGAGATTACGACGCTCGATCCTGGAGCGCAGGGCACGATCGAGATTCCGTTTGGCCTCTCGGACATCGTTTTCGACAGTATCGTCACCGCCAAGGTGGTAGTCG
The DNA here is from genome assembly GCA_038911065.1 of Gaiellales bacterium. Lineage (GTDB taxonomy): Bacteria > Actinomycetota > Thermoleophilia > Gaiellales > F1-60-MAGs149 > F1-60-MAGs149. Next base: position 11,233 of record JBCKBR010000030.1, read on the forward strand.
AGAAGGTGCCGGGCGAGAAGAACATCGACAACAACATCGGCGCGTACCAGATCCAGTTCCGGCTCAAGCCCGCGTAGGGCCGGCGATCCATTGACGCTCGAGCAGCAGACCGACACGGCACTTGTGGTCGGTGGTGTTGGTGTTGCCCTTGCCGTGATCGCCTTGATCATTGCCCTGCGTACCGCGCGCTGGGCTCGGCGTTTGCGGCGTGCAGAGCAGGCCTTGCTTGCGGGAGAGCCGGTCGATCTGGTCGAGTTCGCTGTCGGTATGCAGGCGCGCATGGAGCGCATCGAGCTGGATGGCGCGCACCTGCGCGACGAGGTCCTGTCTGCGCTGGGCTCGCTCGACGTGTTGCTTCGGCGACGCTCGATCGTCCGGTACGACGCCACGGCCGACGACGAGGGGCGCCGTTCGAGTTCGCTGGCATTGCTCGATCGGCAGGGTTCCGGCATCGTCATTAGCGCCGTGCACGCTGGCTCGAGCACGAGCGTGTTCGTCAAGGACGTGTTGCGTGGCGGTGCTGGCTCGATGGCGTTAACGCCGGAAGAGCAGCAGGCGATCACACACGCCTTGCGTTAAGCATTTGTTCGCGCAACCCCCGTCGCTTCAGGGCGGGGAGGTTCATGTTGTCGTTTGGTGAGACACCGTGGTGCCATGCTACCCTCGGCGAATGATCTCGGGAACGGTGCTCGTACTCAACGCAACCTACGAACCCCTCAATGTGACGAGCGTGTGGCGCGCCTGTAGCTTGGTGTTGTCGCGCAAGGCGGAAGTACTCGAAGCGCATCCTGAGCGCAAGATTCGCTCGCCCTCGACGACGCTGCCCTACCCGGTTGTGATTCGACTCGTTTCGTATGTTCGGGTACCACGATTTACGTCGCGCAAGATCACGCGGCGAGCCCTCTTCACACGCGATGCGAATACGTGCCAATACTGCGGCTGTAGTACGCGGCTGACACTTGACCATGTGATTCCCCGCTCGCGCGGCGGTGCGTCGACATGGGATAATGTCGTGACAGCGTGCTCTCCGTGCAATCTCCGCAAGAGCGATCGTTTGCCACACGAGGCCGGCATGCCGTTGCATCGCGCGCCGCGTGCACCCCACCCCGATCTCTATCTCACTCTCGGCACGCGCACGATCCCCACGGTCTGGCATCCGTACCTGCCAGAGCGGGCACGAGCACTGGCCCAACGACAGGACAGTCACCAGCTCGCTGTCTAAGGCGCACAGCGGTTGCACAAGACCGTGCTACCGTCGCGGCCAGTGGTGGATCCAACAACTGCATCGACAGCTCGTGCGGTACGACACCTCAGCCTGCTCTCGGAGACGATTGAGGCAGTCACGAGTTCGCTGGACTTGGCGGAGGTAACGGGCGCCGTTGCAATCGCTGTGGCGCGAGCCTTCGGCACGGACGCCTGCTTCGTGTACGTCTACGACGACGCGACCAATGACCTCGTGCTGCAGGCCGTGCACGGGACGCACGTCGAGTCGACAGCGGGGCCGCCGCGGATGCAGGTTGGTGAGGGATTGACAGGCTGGGCTGCCAAGACGCGCGAGTCGGTCGCGATTGCGGCAAACGCGCATCGCGACCCACGCTTCAAGGAGTTTCCAAATCTGCCAGAACGACGCTTCCAGAGCCTACTCGCCGTCCCGATTCTCGATCGGCGGGAGCGCCTAGCGGGCGCGATGAATGTGCGTACGGTCGAGCCACGCGAGTACCACTCAGACGAGATCGAACTGCTCGAGACGATTGCCCGGCAGGTGGCGCAGGCGATCGAGAACGCACGCCTCTACGAGCGTTCGCAGCGGCGTGTCGCCGAACTCGAAGCACTCGGTAGCATCTCGCAGGCCGTTGCCGAGTCGCTTTATCTAGAAGAGGCGCTCGCGCACATTGTCGAGACGGCGGGCAGAGCCGCCTGCGCGGAGGTATGCGCGTTGGTCCTCGATGGGCCGGACGGCTCGCAGGTTGCGCGTCGTTCGGGAGACGACGGGCCAACGGACGCCGAACTTGCCGCGCTGGGGCTGCAGGCTCCGCTCGATCAGGTCGGCGTTTTCGCGGTGCCGTTGGCATGGAAGACACAACGGCTAGGTGCGCTTGTCGCAACGACGCCGCAGCGGCGGCCCTTCACACCCGAGGAGCAGATGCTGTTGCGCTCCGTTGCGAACCAAGCTGCTGCCGCAGTCGAATCGAGTCGTGGTCTGATGCGCGGCATTGTCGCGCAGGAGATTCATCATCGCGTCAAAAACAACCTACAGACGGTTGCCTCGCTCTTGCGTTTGCGTTCGGGCAGCGCAGATCCCGCCCGGGCTCTGGCCGAATCTGTCGATCGGATCCTGTCGATCGCTGAGGTGCACGACCTGCTGACAGCGAGTCGGGAGGGTGAGGTCGATTTGTCGGATCTGATTCGCCGCGTCTCGGCGATGCTGGGACACGGCTTGGGGACGCGTCCGGCTGAGGAGGCGATTGCGCATGTGGAGGTCCCAGGCGATGTCGCAACTGCGGTTGCCTTGATCTTCTCCGAGTTGTACGCCAATGCGCTTGAGCACGGTGGTGGTGACGTTCGCGTCCAACTCGAGCGGCGCGGCAATGACGTCGAGCTTGTCGTCGCAGATCGTGGCCCGGGGCTGCCTGTCGACTTCGATCCAGAGCGTTACCTGGGGCTCAAGATCGCGCGCGCTTTGGCGACGGATCAGCTCCACGGTGTGCTTGTGCTCGAAGCGGGCCTGCCAGGTGTCAGGGCGCGCCTGGTGTGGAGCGTTCCATGAGGGTCTTGGTTGCAGAAGACGAAACGATCATCCGCCTTGATGTCCGAGCATTGTTAGAGCGGGCAGGACATCTGGTGGTGGCGGAAGCACGCGACGGGTTGGAAGCGGTCGCCTTAGCAGCCGAGCACGAGCCCGATCTGATCGTGATGGACGTCCGCATGCCGCACATGGATGGCATCGAGGCTGCGCGGGTGATTACGGCTGCGCGTGCTGTGCCGATCGTGATGCTGACGGCGTATTCTGAAAGCGACCTCGTCGCTCGGGCCTCCGAGGCGGGGGCCTTCGGCTATCTGGTTAAGCCGTTTCGCGAGGTCGACCTGTTGCCTGCGATCGATACCGCGCGGGCACGTTTCGACGAGTTGGCTGCACTGCGCGTCGAGGCTGCCTCGCTACAGGAGGCGCTTGCTTCCCGTAAGGCGGTCGAGCGTGCCAAGGGCATTCTGATGCAGCGCGAGGGCATCGATGAGGCCGAGGCCTTTCGTCGGATTCGTGCCGCGAGCCAGAAAACGGGTCGTACGATGCGCGTTGTTGCCGACGCGTTGATTGCAACATTTGATGTGGAGCCCCGCTCGTGACGAGTGCGCCGGTGGTGGTCGAGCGGCGGCGTGCGGGTGGTGGTACGGAGCTCGGGCCACCGTGGCGGGTGATCGTCCTCAACGACGATCACAACACCTTCGAAGGTGTTGCGCGTGCGCTGGCAGCAGTGCTTCCTGGCGTCGACCATAAGCGCGGGATGGCCCTTGCGAACACGATCCACAAGGCGGGTCGCGCGATCGTCTGGACGGGGCACCAGGAGCTTGCCGAGCTGTATCACGAGTCGCTCGCAGGCCACGGCCTGACGATGGCCCCGCTCGAACAGGGGTAGTGGTATTTCGTGGTGGGGGGCGGATCTCACAACCGCGCGGATGTGAGATCCGCCCCCACACACACAACCACGCTCAACAGGCGGTTTGGGGGGCGGATCTCACATCCGCGCGGTTGTGAGATCCGCCCCCCATCACGAAATCACGTATAGAGCTGCCGGACGAGTTGCTCGGGGGTGGTGAGCCACACGCCGAGAGCCCGTAGGCGTTCGAGGGTCGCTGCATAGTCGGCGGCGGCGGCAGGGCCGTCCTCACCAGCAAAGCGGAGGACGGGAATGCTCAGTGTGGCGGCACCCCCCGCAGCGACAAGCGTGCTCACGCCAGGGTCGGGTGTCGATCCGAGTAGGGGCAACTCAATCCATTCGGCGCCGCGTTCGCTCACGTGGTCGTAACCACGGGTGGGGAAGGCTGTGCCGCGAAGAAAACCAGGCCGCCCGGCGATCTGGATGCCAGCTGGTGTATCGAGCGAGAAGCCTAGGGCGCGCACCGCTGCTTGTTCGGCGGGCTCGAGGAGGTCAATGGAGCGCAGTGCGGAGGTCACACGATGGCTCCGCTCGATGGTGGCGAGCCGCTCGTACGGGGTGATTGGCTGCTCCTTCGGGCCGCGGCCGAGCATGCCGCGAAGACCACTCGCCGGCTTCTCGAGCGCGCAAGCGTCGTGGACGAGGGCGATGGCACAGGTCGCACCGTCGGGCCACGGCGGGTTTACGCGCAGCTTCTCGTCGCGCACCCACTCGTGCACACGCTGGCGTACCTGATCGACCGGCACCGCCCAGGGGTCGTGTGCTGAGGGCGTGGCGAGGTGTCGGAATGCGAATGCGATGGGATCGGTCGCCATTGGTTGCGTGGATTCCCACGCCTCGAGCGCGAAGGGAAGCGTGGCGTTCGGCCATTCCAGCACGACACTGCCAGCACGCACAACCTGCACACTGCTCGAGGCGAGTAGGTCGGCGAGCGTCGTGGCCGTGCGCGCTCCGATTGCCGCCGGCCCGCCGATCGCCAACTGGACCACGTCCTTCACCGCGAAACCCCGTGTTCGGCGTTCCACTCCTTGGCACTCTCGCGTAGACCGGGACCCGTTGGCCCGTGCAACGCGTTGTCGACGTGGAGGCGCAATTCGCTGGCTGGCAGCTTTGGCGTCAGGCGCGCGAATGGTCCCGGCAACGAGCCTAAGCGTGCCAGGCCGGTCAGTGTGGCGTACTGGCCACCGAGTGCGAGTCGAGCAGTATCGCCGCCAAGGCCCGGATGGTGCTTTGCCCAGTAGCGCCGCCTGCTGCGCCAAAACTCGACGATGCGGCGGGAGGGGTCGCCACCTGTCGACGCGCGTACGTGGTGGCGGACGACTGCCCCGGGTACCACGTGCGTTTCGAAGCCGCGACTAACGAGCCGTCGTTGCAGGTCGGTTTCCTCCGAGAACATGAAGAACCCTTCATCGAAGGGTCCGGTGATCTCGATCGCGGACCGCCGCACCAATAGGGCGCAGCCGCTGGCCCAGTCAACGCGCGCGGGAGTGCTCGTGATGTGCTGCTCAATGCCGGCCTGGCCAAGCGTGGCGAAGCTGCGTAGGCAGCTCGCAGGATCGGGGAATCGAAATGCTGTGGCCTGATGGCGCCCGTCGGGATAGACCACGGCCGGAGCGGCGACGGCGACGTTTGGGTGCGCGTCGAGATAGGCAACGAGCTGGTCGAGGGTGCCAGGCTCGACGGTGGCGTCGTCGTTGAGGACGAGCTGGTACTCGGCATCACTGCGCTCCAGCAGGCGATTGTGGTTTGCCCCAAACCCTGCTCGATACGGCTGTTCGACGAGGTCCACCGTTGGGAATTGCTCGCGCACGGCCTCGCACGTTCCGTCCTCAGAGGCGTTGTCGAGTACGTGAATGGGGCAGGGTGGCGTTGGCGCTCCGGGTCCCATCACGCTTGCGAGCGCCTCCAATAGGAGCGCGCGGTTTCCGTGGGCGACGATGGCGACGGCGAGCGTTGCGCTCACCGCTCGAGACCTCGCTCGCGCAGCTCCTGCATGGCCTGGTCGACGCGGTCGTCGGCCTCTTGGTTGGCGAGCCAGGTTGCCAGCTCGCCAAGGCCAGCCGTCACTTCGACTTCCGCACGAAAGTCGAGTAGCTCGGCCGCGCGCGTTGGGTCGCCGATGCAGTGGCGGATGTCGCCAGCGCGATAGCGCCCGACGAGTTCGGGTTCGATGGTTAGGCCGAGGCCCTGCGAGAGTCCTTGCGCGACGTCGAAGATGCTCGATGCCTGACCGGTGCAGACGTTGATTGCCGCGCCCGTTGCTGCCGACTCGATGGCGTATTGGAAGGCGCGTACGACATCGGTGACGTGCACGAAGTCGCGCGTCTGCAGCCCATCCTCAAAGGCAATCGGCGCGTGTCCGTTGAGCAGTCTGCTCGCAAAAATGGCAGCGACGCCAGTGTAGGGATTGCCGAGTGCTTGACGCGGTCCGTAGACGTTGAAGAGTCGTAGCGCGAGCGTCGGCACGTTGTAGGCCGCGCCGACAGAAAGACAGAGCTCTTCGTGGTCGCGCTTGGTGACGGCGTAGACGCTCGTGGGCAACAGCGGCTTGGTCTCGCGTGTTGGCTCGGGGAGCAGGGTGTCGCCTTCAGCACTCTCGAGCTCCCAGCGTCGCTCGACCAGTTGTGCTTCGTCGCGTAATCCCGGGGCGAGGCCACCAACTCCCGTGCGCGGATTGCGGTACTGCCCCTCGCCGTAGACCGACATCGACGATGCGACGACGAGGCGTTGGATCTGTTCGCGTCGCTCGACGAGTTGCTCGAGCATGACGGCACAACCGACGGCGTTGACTTCAACGTAGCGGCGAATTTCGTACATCGACTGTCCGACACCAACGACGGCGGCGAGGTGGACGACGGCGTCGACGGCGTCCATCGCCTTTCCGAGTGCCTCGTCGTCCCGCACGTCGCCGATGATCAGCTCGACGTTGGGATCGAGATAGTCGGGAGCACCATCAGGGTGTACTTGCGGGGTGAGAGAATCGAACGCCCGCACCTCATGACCCGCAGTAAGCAGGCGATCGGCGAGGTGCGAGCCAATAAATCCGGCACCGCCTGTGACGAGCACACGCATACCTGCATGGTACCGGGGGATGGTGCCGCGCGCGTCCGACTGTGTGGTGCTTGAGGGGTGATTATGCACAAAAGGACCCGGGTCCTTTTGTGCAGACGCCAACGCACAGCGTGCAGGCGGAGCGGGCGCTCGCGTGTACAGATCAGCGTGGCAGAACCGCTAGTAGCGCACGCGCGGCATCGGCTGCTCAGCCTCAACGGCAGTGCGTGCTGCGGCAAGCGTCGAGAGGGGAGCGACCCTGGTTAGATCTGGGCGGGCGGGACCTACAATCGTGATCGCATTGCCTGTGCGCTCGGCTTGGCGACTGAAACTCGTCGTGTCGAGTATCAGGATGCGGCCTCCCCGAAGCACGAATCGTTCGAGTCGCAAGACCAACGCCTGCGTCCAAACCGGCGCACCCGCGATCACCAAGAGACGCGTGCCCTGAGGCACGCCACGCTGCTCGATAGCCTGATCACTGATCGCTCCAAGCGACCGATCGAGTTCGGCCCGGACTGTCGCGCCCGCACGCGCCAGCGCTGCAATCTGTTGTTCGATCAGGTCAGTAAACGGCCGATCGAGGGCCAATGGTGCTGGCGGAGTATCGGGAAAACCCGACAAGTCCGCATCCGATGGATTCGCTGCCTGCCACGAGTAGATAGGCATCATCAACTTGATCGTGGTGGTGCCGGGGACCGCCTCTGGCGCCCACCCCTGCCAGCCGCCACCCGTGATTTCGACGGCATAGAGACCAGGCGTTGCAGCCGGCAGGGCGACAGCACCCGGAGCTCCCTTAGCCCGAGCGACGGTGCTTCCGGGAAAGCCCCGGCCGGGACGGTGGCGAATCAGCGTGACATCCCCGAGCAGCGTGACGGGTTCGAGTCCGGGCGTCAGCGCGACGGTCTCGACTCCGACCACATGGGCAGGCGCGAGCCTGCTGGGCTCGACAATGCTCGGGGCACTGAGGATGTTGCCGCCACGATCCTCTGCGTGCCAGCCAACGATGTACGAGCCAGGATCCACGAACTCTCCAACGCTATCGAGTGGCAGGTTGCCGGCGTCGGCCGACCAGTGCATGTCCTTGCTGCGCGTCCAGACCGGCTTTGTTTCGCGGCGCCTGAGACGTGTTGTCCCGTCGGCTTGGACTTGCCGGACGTCAAGGCGGAATCGCACAGGTTCGTTGGCGGTCAAGGTAAACGAGTAGGTACCCGTGGCACCCGCGAGGCCCGGGGCAATGCGCTGTCCCGCCTTTGCAGTCGACTCGACGATCGGAGCAGTTGCGTCGAGGGTGATCGCGTCGGGGATGCGGATAGTCCGACGTGCCTGCTTGAGCACGATTGCGAAGCGGTATGCGCCATCAGGAGCCATCGTGCCGGTCGCAAGCATGCCCGACCACGATGCGCGAATGCGTTGCCCTTGCTGGCGCATTCGCGCTTTAGCGACCTCGCGATCGTGCATATCGAAGATCACTACGGTTGCGGTGTCGCGGTTGCGTAGACCAACGGTCAGTGTGGTTTGGCGGCGCTGCGACTTATACGCATTAGGCGAAAATGTACTGTTGGTAATCGTTGGCGCAATGATCGGCGACGGCGCGCTCTTGAGGATCTGCGCTCGGACGAAGACGATCGCTGCACCCGCCACCAATACGACTACCAGGAGAGCAGCCAGAATCCGAACGAGTCGCTCCACGACACCAATGTTAGAGGGGATCATCGTCGATCGGGTGCTCTCGACCATTCGCATTGAGGATCTGGCGCGACGCGTCGCGTAGCCCGCGGAGTACAGCGAGTGCCTCGGGCCAGTCGCTATCCGACACGACGAGGTGGTCGCGAGAGGCCGTACCAACCAGCACGATCGGGATGCCGCGCTCGGCCAGAGCGCCACTGATAGTCGAGGCGAAGCCGGTCAATTCGGGCGACAGGGGTGCGACCAGTAGGACCACGCGGAGGCGGTCTTGGCGCGTGTCGGCGGGAGGCAGCGTGTCGGCGAGAGCGCTCCGTAGCAGGAAGGTTGTTTCGAGCGGATCGTCGATACGGGCACTAAAGACCTCGCCGGCAAAGCCCTCGGGGGTTGCGGGGGCAGCGCCATGGCCATAACCAAGCAGGGTAAAGTCGTGCTCGAGCAGCATTGGGTCGAGGGCGGCGAGCGCTTCGACGAGCAGTGGTGCGGCGGTTGGCATGCGTAGAGGGTAATCGCGGCGCTACGGCAGCGCCGGCAACTGTTCGGCTCGGAGTACGTCGAGGTAGCGGGTGCTGCGGAACTGCACCTCGCTGCCCGCGCTCGTGGGTTCGCCAATGCCGCGTGTGACGAGGCGCTTGAGCGCCACCTCGGGGAGATACCGATACCACCGCTGCACGCGGTTGAGCTTCTGATAGCCGCCGAGGTGGGCCACATGCAGTGCGGTATACCGCTCGCGCGCAGCTGTGGCTGTGATCTGCCCTGCGAGGGCTGCCGCGATCAGCCGTCCGGCTCCCGCTCCGAAGTAGGCGGCTGGGCGGATACCTTCGAGCGTAATCGGCAGTGCCTGCCCGGCTGCGTCACCCACATAGAACACGCCATCAGCCACGGGATCTCGTGGCACGCAGGCGATCGCTCCCCCATGATGCTCACGGCCATCTCCGAGGCGGTCGCGTTGGCGCAGGCGAGCCATCGCTGGTTGGAGTGGCTCGCGCACAAACGAGCCGACACCAGCGCGCACGTGGTCGCCCGCATCGAACGACCAGCCGTAGCCCGACTTGAGCAGGTGCTTCTCGAGATAGAAGGCGAAGCCGCTGGCCGCAGGTGCATCTGCCATTGGCACATGGTCCTCTGTGCCGATCACAAGGTCGCGCTGGGATCCAGTTGTCGGCCCCGCCGTGTCGAGCACGCGGCGCCAGCCAGAGGCGTCGATCAGATAGTCGGCTTCGAGTCGCTCACCGTTCGCACCAAGCACAATGTTGCCGTCGCGTCCGGTGATACGCACGCGCTCAAAGGTGGCATCGGTCTGCGCGGCGAGGGCGAGGCAGCAGGCCTCGTAGTCGATCACGCAGTACTCCTCCGGCATGCGCACGTTCCAACGAGTTGTGCCGACCTGTACGCACATGCGCGAATCAGCGAAAAGGATCGAGTCTTGTGCTCCCATCCATTCGACGAGCCGAACGGGGAGTGCGCAGGCCGATGTTTGGTGAGCACCGATAGCTGAGCGGTCGACAATGCGAACGTTATGTCCGCGCAACTCGCGCGCTGCGGCGAGGCCGGCGAACGACGCGCCGACGATCAGGACGTCGGTCACCTCAACGCACCGCGGCGGCTGCGGCCGCACCCGCGCGACGACCGAAGACGCAGACGTCGAGTAGGGAGTTGCCCATCATCCGGTTACGGCCGTGGACGCCACCGGTGATCTCGCCGGCCGCCCAGATTCCAGGCACACTCGTTGCCCCATCCTCGTTGATCACGAGGCCGCCATTTTGGTAGTGCAGTACGGGATAGACAAGGATCGGTTCGCGTAGTGGGTCGATGCCTAACTTGCGGTAGCGGCGCAGCATGTAGGGAAGGGAGATGTCGGCATCGGCCGGGTCGACGGGGCGGCAGTCGAGCTGGACGGCGGGTCGGCCGTCGATTGTGGTCAGGCCGCGTCCCTCGGTGCACTCGCGGATGATCGCCTCGGCGACAACGTCGCGCGGTGCGAGCTCGTCGACGAACTGCTCGCCGTTCGCGTTGAGCAGGAGTGCGCCGTAGGCGCGCGTCGTCTCGGGCACGGCATAGCCGGCCAGCGATTCGGGCCAAACGGCCCCGGTCGGGTGGCGTTGTAGCGAATCGTGGTCACGTTCTTTGCAGCCTGCGGCGACGGCGAGTTCGGCCACTTCGCCCGTCGCACCATCGCCATTGGTGCACAGTTCGCCCGTCTCGGCAGCAACACGTTTACAGCGTCCCCCCGCGGCAAGGATGATCCCTCCCGGTCGCAGCACCATGCGTTCGCCGGCACGCTCGACGACTGCGTGTCCTGGCGCGAGCTCGACGAGGGCGGCGTGGTCGAGCACAGTGATGCCGGGGCGGGTGCCGACAGCAGCGCGCAATGCGGAGGCAATTGCGAGACCTGTCTGGTCGCCGACCTGGAGCAGGCGTTTGCGGGTTGCACCGCCACAACGGACGATGCGAAACGCACCGTCGGTGTCGCGCGTAAACGCGACGCCGAGTTGTTCGAGCCAGCCGATCGTGGCTGGGCCTTCGGCGACGAGACGATGGGCGAGCACGGTGTCGGCAGTGTCGTGCGACGAGCGCAGCACGTCGGCGTAGTGCGTCTCGATATCATCGTCGGCACCGACGGCGGCTTGGATGCCACCTTGGGCCTTGGCGGTATTGCACGATGCCACACCGAGTTTGGTGGCGAGCGTCACGCCTGCTCCTGCCGCTTCGGCGGTCAGCGCGGCGGCGAGTCCCGCGCCACCCGAGCCAATCACGAGTACGTCGATCAACTCAGCCCTCGAGGCCGAGGATGTCCATCATCGTGTCGGATCGCAGTCCGCGCCGCAGCGTCTCGAGTGGGATGACCTCATCTGGCGGAATGTTGCCAAGGTTGACGTCGGGGCCGAAGTGCTTGATAAACCACGCCTGTTGGTCTTTTTGGGGTGCTTCGAAGATCAGTGTGGTGACATCGATTTCGTGGGCGATCTCATCGATCAGGCCGCTCCGGACTTCGCCCGTCGTACGGAAGATGCCGGCCGTGCCCGACTCGCGCGCCTCGGTGATCACCTTCCACGATCCCGCCTGCTGCTCCTCTTTGATCCATTGCACCCACTGGTACGGGGCATAGATCGCCTCAGCGTCTTTCGAGCCGACTTCGCTGAGGACCTGGAAGTCTTGGGCGAAGAGGCTAATCAGCTCGAGCTTGCGCTCGCGCGGCATGTCGATCGTGCCATCAGAGACTTCGACGCTAGTGAAGCCCTGTGCGGAAAGCCACGATCGATAACCATCAATCTTGCCGCGCGCTTCAGCCACCTCGAGCAACGTGCCCCCACAGACGACGGGGATGCCGAGCGAGTTATAGAGGTCGAGCTTTTCGCGCAGGATGCCGGTCACGTACGAGGTGCCCCAGCCGAGCTTGACGATATCGATGTAGTCGCCGCTCATCTCGACCATTGAGCGGATGTCCGCCAGGCCGAGGCCCTTGTCCATGACATGAGTCATGCCGACGTTGCGCGGTTTCGCGACGCGGGCGGGGAGACCAAGGAAATCGGCAGAATCCATCGGCGTAGCCTACCAACCGTTGTACATTGGCCGGCCCGGCGAGGGTGTCTGAATGCAGGAGAGACCGC
>JBCKBR010000031.1:0-21586 GCA_038911065.1 Gaiellales bacterium
TGACCGAGCGCAGACTTCGCACCGCACACTCCTGACAGCGTCAGGCATCATGGGAGAGACGTGATTACGCTCCCCAACATCGACACGTTCCAGTTCGGTGGTATCGACTGGCTGGGCCTTGCAGTCGTGCTGATCGTTGCGGTACTCGCCGCCGTACTCATCCCGCGCATCGCGGTAGCGCTCCTCTCACGTCGATTACGCGGACGGCGATCCGGCGACGAGGACGTGCACAGCCGCGCCAAGCGGGCAGACACGCTCGTCGGGGCAACGCGCTCACTCTCGCGCTACGCCGCAATCGTGCTCGGCATCCTCGGCATCTTCATCTTCGCAATCCCCGGGCAAGGCTCCGCCGTGATTGGCATCTCCGTCCTGATCGCCGTTGGTGGTTTTGCCGCTCAGAGCGTGTTGCGCGACATCATTGCGGGCACGATGATGCTGTCGGAACGCTGGTTCGATGTGGGTGACGCAATCACGATTGAGCCATGGGCGATGAGTGGAGTGGTCGAGACGATCTCGTTGCGCAGTATCAAACTGCGCGGCCTTGGTGGTGAGACGATACGGATCCACAACCAGTACATGTATGGCGTCCGCGTGGCACGGCGCGGTATCCGCGAGATCGTGCTCGAGTTTTATGTAACCGACGCGGCGCGCGGGCGCGAGCTGATCAGCAAACTCTCTGACCTCCTGCCATCTGGCCCGATGCACCTATTGTCGGCATTGACGATCGACGATGAGGACCAGCTCGGAGGCCTAACGCGCTTTACGGTTCGCGGTGCCGTGCCACCCGGTCGCGAATGGCTGCTCGAGTCGTTTGCGATTAGCGTGCTGAAAGAGCTCGACGAGGGTGATAGCGTGATCCGTCACGGACCCGTCGCCTACCTTTCCGACCAGGTCGCCGAACAGCGCTTCGCTCGCTCGGTCGCGCCATCGCTAGAGTTGACTTAGATCGCGCCAGGATGCGGTAGGACAGACTCTTCGAGTACCGTCACGAGTCGCGTCGAGGGGCTATAGCGCAGAACGGCGAGTTGAGCCTCGCCACTAACGATCGCGCTGCGTAGCGATGCACACTGGGTGATCAGATTCTGCGCCGTGACGCGAGCATTGACATCGATTGCCTGTTCGACGCTACTGGCACCACCAGCACGATAGAGACCCGCCGCTAACGAGCCCGTCAACGGTGCTAACGCGAGGTTGGGAGGAACGCCTGTCTGCAACTCCGTATAGGCGGCATCAACCGCCCTGCAATCCTCGTGTGCGAGCACAATCGCCAGACGCGTGCCAAGCGTCGTCATGGCGAAGCCGAGTCCGGCAGCGACGGGGATATCCACATAGTGGCCGGGGAGGCGCAGCGTAAAAATCGCACCCGCCGCAGCACCCAGCACGGCCGCCGGCGGCACTCGCGCATCCGAGCAGCCAATGACCGCGACCGGTGGTTCGTGCAGCAGCGGATCGGCAGGCGAGCCGAGCGCGTCGCGCTCCGTCGAACCTGCAGCCCAGCGGGCATTACCCGCCAAGAGGCGTTCGAGCAGTTCGCTTGCCGACGGCTTCAACATGCACACACGATACCGTCATCTTTGGCGAGGGGATATCGATCCAGACCCGCTCGCACGAAGCGTGCCTTACCGGAGGGTGTTGAGGTACTGGCTCTGGTCGCGCCGATCGCCGATGCCCATGTTGACGGTGCGCTCGGTGATCACGCCGTTCAGGTCGATCAGGAAGGTCCCGCGCATACATGTGCCCCATTCCTCGTCGAAGACGCCGTAGGCCTTGGAAGCGACGCCATGCGGCCAGAAGTCGGAGAGAAAGCGCCCGTTGGCGTTGAGCGTCTTCTTCCATTGCTCGCGGATCGGCCAGGCGTCGCAGGCGACGTTGAGGATTTCGAGATCGGCGCGGGCGAAGCGGGGATCGTCGCGAATCTCGCAGACCTCTCCCTCACAGATGTCGGTGTACGAGAAGGGGTGAAAGAACAGCAGCACGTTCTTCTTGCCGCGATAGTCCGACAGGGTGACGAAGCTGTCGAAGCTCTCCTGGAGCGTGAAGTCGGGGGCGATGTCGCCAAGCTCGGGCATGTTGGTTTTACTCCTGTGTTGGTGTAGATGGTGGTTCGCGCTGAGCGCGCAATTCGCTGAGTATTTCAGATAGTCGTGCTTCGAAACCCATGCTGGTCGGCTCGTAGAAGCGCAGGTGCGCGAGCTCGTCGGGGAGGTGCTGCTGGTCGGCGACGAAGCCGCCCTCGGCGTGTGGGTAGCGATAGCCGACGCCGCGGCCGAGTGCCTTCGCGCCCGAGTGCGAGCCGTCGCGCAGGTGGTCGGGTGGCAGCTTCGTGCCGTGCTCGCGTACCGCCGCGCGGGCAGCGTCGCCCGCCGTGTAGGCAGCATTCGACTTCGGCGCGAGCGCAAGATAGGTGACGCACTGTGCGAGCGGGATGCGCCCCTCGGGCATGCCGATCTCCTGGATCGCCTGCGCCGTCGCGACGGCGAGCGGGAGCGCGCGCGGGTCGGCGTTGCCGACATCCTCGCTCGCGAACACGATTAGGCGACGCGACACGTAGCGGGGGTCCTCACCGCCCTCGAGCATCGTGTGCATCCACCAGAGGGCGGCATCGGGGTCGGAGCCGCGCAGGCTCTTGATGAAGGCCGAGATCGCGTCGTAGTGGAGGTCGCCCTCGCGGTCGTAGCGGATCGGGATACGCCCAACTTGCTCGACGAGTTCGACGGTGATGGTGGCTGCAGCGTCAGCGCGTGCGGCTGCGGCGGCTTCAAGCAGCGTCAGCGCGGTCCTGCCATCGCCACCGGCGGAGCGGGCGATCGCATCGCGGGCCGCGTCGTCGACGGTTACGTCAAGTGCAGCAGCACCGCGGTCGACCATCCGGGCGAGATCGTCAGGCGCGAGACTCTTTAGCTCGTAGAGCGTGCAGCGCGATAGCAGCGAGGCGATCACACCGACGTGTGGGCTCTCGGTCGTGGCGCCGATCAGGATGATCAGACCCGACTCGGCGAGGGGGAGGAGCGCGTCCTGTTGGGCCTTGGTGAAGCGGTGGATCTCGTCGAGAAAGAGGATCGTGCGGCGACCGTCCATTGCCAGTCGGTCGCGGGCGCGCTCGGTCACGGCTCGCACATCGGCCTTGCCTGCATCGACGGCCGAGAGTTCCTCGAAGGAGGCGTCGGTCCGTAAAGCGACGATGCGCGCGATTGTCGTCTTGCCGGTACCCGGCGGGCCGAACAGGATCATCGAGCCGATGCGGTCCTCTTCGATCGCGCGGCGCAGCGGTCGACCGGGACCGACGAGCGCCTCCTGGCCAACGACTAGATCGAGATCGTCGGGGCGCAGACGCTCGGGTAATGGAGCAACCATTCGGCGACGATCGTCAGCCGCGCTGGTGAAGAGGTCGGACATATCCCGTATAGGCTCCCCGACTTCGCTACTCACGGCAAGCGGCGCTCGGCTAGGCTGCCAAGAATGACAGCATCGCTTCCCATGTGGATCGTTCTCGGGATCTCTATGTTTCTACCGTTTATTGGGCTCGGTGCGGCGATTCGTCCACTCTGGATCCCCTACGTGATGGCGGTGGGAGCCTCACTGATCTGGATCTACGGACTCGGCTTGCCAGGGTTCCTTGTCGCCACGGCTGGCGGCGTCCTCGGCGCGCTCACCGGCAGCCTGCTCCGTCGTTTTGTATTTGCATTCCGGGCTCGCCGCGTGGCAGCCCGTACTAACGCATCCGCTCGGGGAGCTTCGTGACCGACGTCGTTGAGCGCTCGATCACTACGATCCGCACGCTCGCCATGGATGGTGTCCAGAAGGCCAACTCGGGACATCCAGGCACGGCGATGGCGCTCGCTCCGATCGCGTACCTCTACTACCGCGAGTACCTCAACTACGACCCGCAGGCACCACACTGGCCGGGCCGCGATCGCTTCGTGCTGTCGCCGGGACACGTCTGCATCCTCCAGTACGCCACATTGCACCTGACGGGTTATGACGTTGCACTCGATGACCTCAAACAGTTTCGACAGTGGGGCTCGCTGACACCGGGGCATCCCGAGGTTGGTCATACGCCGGGCATCGAGGTGACGACAGGACCACTCGGGCAGGGTGTTGGGAACATCGTCGGTTTCGCACTCGCCGAGCGCATGCTTGCCGCGCGCTACAACCGGCCCGGGCACGAGATCATCGACCATCGCGTCTTCGGGATCTGCTCGGACGGTGACCTGATGGAGGGCGTCTCCCAGGAGGCCGCCTCGCTCGGTGGCCATCTCGGTCTCGGCAAGATCACGATGATCTACGACGATAATCACATCACGATCGAGGGCAATACTAGCCTCGCGTTCAGCGAGGACATCCCGAAGCGTTTCGACGCACTCGGCTGGCACACGCAGCGTCTTGAGGATGGCTGGGCGCTCGACGATGTGCGCGCAGCAATCGACGCGGCCGAGCAAGACGATCGTCCGTCGATCATCGTGTTGCGTACGCACATCGCGCCGGGAGCACCGAACAAGCAGGACACCTCGGATGCGCATGGCGCGCCGCTTGGCGAGGAAGAGATCAAGCTGACGAAGGCCAACTACGGGTGGCCCGAGAATGAGCAGTTCCTCGTGCCCGACGACGTGCTTGCGCACATGGACAACAAGGAGCGTGGTCGTGCTGCACGCGAGGCGTGGGAGGCCAAGTTCGAGGCCTATCGTGCCGAACATCCCGAGCTAGCCGCCGAGCTTGAGCGCGTCTTGGCGGACGAGCTGCCCGACGGGTGGGACGCACAGTTGCCGGTCTTCGAAGCTGACGAAAAAGGCCTTGCAACGCGCGTGGCGAGCGGCAAAGTGATCCAGGGTCTGGCAGCCGGCATTCCCGAGTTTGCTGGTGGTTCCGCCGATCTCGCGCCCAGCAATAACACGCACATCAATGATGGACTGAGCGTCTCCAAACTCGACTACGGCGGTCGTAACCTGCATTTCGGTATCCGCGAGCACGGCATGGGTGCGATCCTCAACGCGATGGTCCTCCATGGGGGACTCCGCCTGTTCGGCGCGACCTTCCTCGTCTTCTCGGATTACATGCGCGGTGCTGTTCGGATTGCGGCGCTGTCGAAGATTCCCGTCACGTACGTCTGGACGCACGATTCGATCTGGGTTGGCGAGGACGGGCCGACGCATCAGCCAATCGAGCATGTGATGTCGCTGCGGCTAATCCCAAATTTGACGGTGATGCGCCCGGGCGACGCGAACGAGACGCGTGAGGCCTGGCGCTTCGCGCTGCTGCACCGAACAGGTCCGACGGCGATTATCTTGACGCGACAAAACCTGCCGACAATTGACCGCGCCGTGTTTGCGTCTGCGGAGGGACTACACCGGGGTGCGTATGTCCTCGCTGAGGCCGATGGTGGCACGCCGGACACGATCATTATCGCGACGGGCTCCGAAGTGCACGACGCCATGTCGGCGCGCGAAACCCTGCAGGCCGAAGGGCTCAAGGTGCGCGTCGTCTCGATGCCGTCGTGGGAGATCTTCGATCAACAGGACGAGGCGTATCGCGCGTCCGTGTTGCCAGCGGCGATCACGCGGCGCGTCAGTTTCGAGGTTGGGGTGACGCAGGGCTGGGAGCGCTGGGTTGGCGATGCGGGCATCAGCGTCGGCATTGATCACTACGGTGCTTCGGCCCCCGGAGCTACGGTCGCGAAAGGGTTTGGTCTCACAGCCGACGCCGTCGTGGCGGCAGTGCGAGCGTTGCAGTAACGCTCCGGCGTAGGCTGTGCCACGATACCGTTAGATTTCTTGGAGGGTTATTCAATGTCCGATCACGCAGACCATCACCACGCTGTCGCCGAGAAGCCGAATGCCAGCACGACGATGGGCATTGCCTTGTTCTTCGCGATCGCTGCGCTGATCGTCAGTTTCATCGCTGCGATTCGTGCCTCGCAAGATGCCTTGACAGTCGGACTCGTGTTGACGATCATCGCGCTCGCGGTCGGCGTTCTTGGTGTGATCCTGGCCAAGGCCAAGGGGGGCACGACGCGCGGCTTCGCCGTCGTGGTGTTCTGCAGTGTGGTTACGATCGCCTTGTTCGCGCTCGCCGGCTCGTACACGTAAGCTCGATCGAAACTAGGCGCGGATCATGATCTCGCCGGCCGTCGACAATGCCAGCGTGCAGGTCGTAGTCGCCACTGTCAGGGTAATCACTCCTGCCAGCTGATCCACTGCGTCAACGTGGGCAACCGCACCCGGCTTGAGGCCACGCTCTGCGAGGTACTGCAGGAGGCGCGGGTCGCGGTCGGAGACGCGTAGGATCTCGACGGTGGCGCCGGCAGTTGCATCGGTGAGGCGCATCCACGGATCGGTTGCAACCGTGCCGTCGCGTGCAGGAATCGGATCGCCATGCGGGTCGCGGTCGGGCTGCCCGAGTGCGGCGGCGATACGGTCTTCGAGTCCCTCGGAGATAACGTGCTCGAGGCGGTCGGCCTCGGCGTGGACATCTTCCCAGTTCATCCCCAATTGCTCGACGAGGTAGAGCTCGAGCAGGCGATGGTGGCGCAGCACCTCAAGTGCGACCTGTTCGCCCTTGGCGGTGAGCACGACACCGCGGTACGGCTCGTGATCAACGAGTTGGTACTGGTCGAGCTTCTTCATCATGCCGGTCACCGATGCGGTGGAGACGTGGAGGCGATCACTGAGTGCTTGTGTCTGGACGGGCGCGCCATCCGATGCCTCGGCGATCTGATAGATCGCCTTCAGATAGTCCTCCATGGCGGGACTGATGGCCGGTGTGCGCACGCTCATGCGGCGAAGCCTACCCTTGCTGGCAGAGGCGGCGCACGGTTTCGACACGGTTAGCGACAGAGTCGGCAGCAATCCACTCGCCCGGCGCGTGGTCACCACCACCGATCGGACCAAGGCCATCGATCGTTGGAATGCCGATGCCGGAGGCCCAGGAGCCGTCCGAGGCACCAGCCGCAGCCGCCTCGGAAGCGACCGCGCCAAGGTCGTGGAGGATGCTGAGTGCATGATCGGCGAGCGCGTCGGCGCGGGTCAATGGGGGGAAGCCTTGGTCGTTCGTGCTGCGCAGCGCGACTCCATCGTGGGTCGCGAAGGCTGCGACTTGGCTGATCGCCCACTGCAGGTCGGGTGTCGTTGCCGCTCGCAGATCGATGCTGGCGGTGGCATGGCCCGGCACGGTGTTCATGCTCGTGCCCGCATTGAGTTGGGTAACGGTCGCCTGCAGCCCGGGGCGTGCGGCATGAATGTCGCGTTCGATACGGATTGCCTCGTTCGTCAGTGCCATCAGTGCCGAGCGGCCAAAGGCGCGCTCGGTGCCGGCATGGGCATCGCGTCCCGTGACCTCAATCTGGAGCCAGGTGCACGCACTACGGGTTGTCACGATCGAGCCGTCTGCGCGCCCACACTCCAAACAGATCGCGGCATCCGCGCCACGCCAGTCGTCAAGGCAGGCTGGCTGTTGTGTGCGCGCCTCCTCGTCCGGCACGATCCAGAGTTCGACGAGGCCGCAGGTCGATGTGCGGTCTTTGGCTAGCTCGGCAAGTGCATGGAGCCCGACCAGTAGACCACCCTTCATGTCCGCGACGCCGGGACCAAGCAGCCTGTCACCTTCCGCGCGCACGGGCCGTACCGCCGCGGTACCGATTGGGTAGACGGTGTCGTGATGACCGATCAATAGGATGCGGCCAGGCGCGGATCCCTGGTGTCGTATCACGACGATCGGGCCCGCAGTCGTCGGGCGCAGTTCGACGGCTAAGCCGTCGAGGCGCGCCCAATCGGCCAGCAGTGTTGCCGAGCGCTCGAGACCATCGAGATCACCTGTTGGTGAGTCGATGCCGCACAGAGCAGCCAGCCGTTCACCGAAACCCGTGGGCAGGGGGGACAATCAGACCTCGACGACGCGGACGGGGTCCGCAGCGGGGACGGTCACCACATCGCCGTCGCGGAGCGTGCGGCCACGTCGCACGTCGACGACGTCGTTGACGAGCACGGCGCCTTCGCTAAGCAGTGCCTTGGCATCGCCACCCGTGTCGACAAGGCCCGCGAACTTGAGTAGCTGGCCGAGGTCAATACCACCGGCTCGAACTTCGACGTCGCGCACTATTAGTGCGACGAGCAGGTGCCGCAGCCGCCGACAGACGCGGTGACGGCTTCGCCCGCTTCCTCGCCCTCCTCCTCGCCTTCCTTGAGCTGGAAGGACGTGCCACAACCACAACTCGACTCGGTCTGCGGGTTCGTAATCGCGAAGCCCGTGCCTTTGAGACCGTCGACGAAGTCGATATCAGCGTCTTTGAGGTACGGCCAACTGAAGGGGTCGACGAGCACCTTGACGCCATGCGCCTCGAGCACTTCGTCGCCATCCTGCGGGCCCGTGTCGAAGCCGAGCGCGTACTCGAAGCCCGAGCAACCGCCGCCTTTGACCGCCACGCGCAGCGCGCTGAGCTCGGGATCGTTCTCCGCTGCCAGAAACTCATGCACCTTCTGGGCGGCTTTTTCGGTGATTGTGATCATCTCTGGTGTACCTATTTTCGTTTTGCGCAGGATATCGGATGCCGACGGTAACGGCTAGTGCCTCTGCACGGTTAGTGCCTCTGTACGTGTGAGAACGCTGTACTTCTCCTGCCCATTCCCTCGCCGAGTTTGTGACACTCAGAGTGATCCACGCGAAGGGCCATCAGCCATTATGGGGAAAGGTTTGCGACAGATGACACACAGTGTGACTGGTAGGTGTTTGTAGCATTGCCCACGCTCCTGCTAGGGTTGCCAAACCGACGACATGGGGCGTCGGCACTATCCCACCACTTGGAGTTTGTGTGCTCGGAGACTGGGCCTCCTATCTCGTTTATCTACTGTTTTCGGCGGCAGTCGCTGGCAGTCTCTTGATGGGCTCATTTACGTGGTCGCGGCTGTTCCATCGCAACTTGCGCACGGGCAAGCAGAAATCGCGCGCCTTCGAGTCGGGTGTTTCGGCTGGTGGCTTCAAGCCATCGAACTTCTCCGTCAACTACTACCTGACGGCCATGCTCTTCATCATCTTCGACATCGAGATCGTCTTTCTCTATCCAATCGCCGTCAATCTCGACATGCTCGGGGTCTTCGGACTCGTCGAACTCGTTGTCTTCGTCGGGATCCTCGCAATCGGCTACATCTACATCTGGCGTAAGGGGGCACTCGAATGGCATTAAGGCCTGATGCTCCGCACGATCGCCCCGTCGTCGCGCCCGCCGATCTCGCATTACCAACCGGCTCGGTCGTGATCCCACTGGCGCAGGTGCGTCGCTCGCTGCGCTCGACCGATCTCGAAGAGGTCGTGATGACCACGTCGCTCGAGAAGATCCTCAAGATGGCGACCGCCAACTCGATGTGGCCCTTCGGCTTCGGGCTCGCCTGCTGCGCCATGGAGATGATTGCGATGATCTCGTCGGCGCGCTACGACGTTGCCCGCTTCGGCTCTGAGGTCGTGCGTGCAACACCGCGCCAGTCCGATCTGATGATCGTCTCGGGTCGAGTCGCTCACAAAATGGCAGAGCCGATTCGTCAGCTCTACGAACAGATGCTCGAGCCGAAGTACGTAATGGCAATGGGGGCGTGCGCCTCGACCGGCGGCATGTTTGCGAACTACTCCATCCTGCAAGGCGTCGACAAGATCGTTCCCGTTGATGTCTACGTGCCTGGCTGCCCGCCGCGCCCCGAGGCCGTGGTCGAGGGTCTGATGGTTCTACAACAGCGCATCAAGTCGGGTATCCCATCCGCCTCGCAAAACCAGGAGACGCAGTCGTGAGCGAGTCGCTGCTGATGCTGAACTCTCCGACCTGGGGCGAGCCGGACAACGCGGCTGGCGATCGTCTCGAGGCCGCACTCGGCGCGGGCGTCATTGAGCGCCGTGTCGAGCATCGTGGCGAGTTGACGCTTGAGGTCGCCCCAGCACGACTTCCTGAGGTCTGCACATTTCTGCGGGATCACGAAGGCTACGACCTGCTGTCGGATGTGACGGCCGTCGACTACCTCGGCTATCAGGGCGAGGTCTCTGGACACTGGGGCGGCGGCACGGATGGTCGCGACTACAACCGCGTCACGGGACAAGGCAAGGCCAACGTACCCGAGGCTGCTGGTCCAAAGCGTTTCGCCGTTTCTGCAACGCTCTGCAAGGTCCTGACCGTCACCGACGGCAACCATCGCCGCCTGCGCGTACGCGTCTGGGTCGACGAGGGCGAGTCGGTACCGACACTCGTCTACGTCTATCCGCCCGCCGACTTCCACGAGCGCGAGGCCTTCGACCTGATGGGCATCACGTTCGAGGGACATCCGAACCTGCGTCGCATTCTGATGCCGGACGACTGGGGTGGCCACCCGCAACGCAAGGACTATCCCATCGGCGGCGAGCCTGTCCAGTTCTCGGACGAGGTCTAACGATGGCTGCTACTCAGCGCGTGTGGCCTTTCCTCAAGGTGCTGCATCCAACACCATCCGAGCTCTATCCGTCGAGCGACAACCCGGATCTGATGGAGATCAACATCGGACCCAACCACCCGTCGACGCATGGCGTTCTGCGCCTGATCACGACGCTCGACGGCGAGATCGTTGTCGGGCTCAAATGCGAGATTGGTTACGTCCATACGGGTATCGAGAAGAACATGGAGCAGAAGACGTATTGGAAGGCGATTCCCTACGTCCCACGCATGGACTACCTGTCCTTCTTCAGTGGCGAGACTGCTTTCTGCATGGCGGTCGAAAAGGCGCTCGAGCTCGAGGTGCCACGGCGCGCGGAGTGGATTCGCGTGATCTTCCAAGAGCTCGCCCGCCTGCACTCGCACCTCGTCTTCCTCGGCACGGGCTCCGTCGATCTCGGCGGTATCGCCCTCCTGTTCTATTGCTTCCGCGCCCGCGATGAGGTACTCGACCTCTTCGAGATGGTGACGGGTGCGCGCATGCATGGCAGCTACTGCTACGTCGGCGGTGTTGCAGAGGATCTCCCGAAGGGTTTCGAGGCGGTCTGCCGCAAGTTCATCACGTTCATGCGCGACCAAGTCGATCAATACGACGAGCTGATCGTCGCCAACCCAATCTGGCTCGGTCGCACCAAGGGTATCGGTGTGCTGCCACCCGAGTTCGCCATGCAGATGGGCCTGACCGGCCCGAACTTGCGCGCCTCGGGCGTGCCGTTCGACCTGCGTTCGGCCAACGGCGGCTATGGCGCGTATCGCGAGATTGGCTACACGCCAGTTGTCGAGCAGGGTGGCGATGTCCACGCCCGCTTCCGCGTCCGCGTCGAGGAGATGCGCGCCTCCGTCGACCTAATCGAGAAGGCACTCGACGGCCTGCCAAGCGGACCCATAATCTCCGACGACCGCAAGATTGTGCTGCCGCCGCGGCACGAACTGCACACGTCGATGGAGTCGCTGATCTATCACTTCAAGCTCGTCACTGAGGGCTTTAGCGTCCCGGCAGGCGAGGTCTACGCGCCGATTGAGTCGGCGCGTGGCGAGTTTGGCTTCCACCTGATTTCCGATGGCGGGCCCAAGCCATGGCGTGTGCGCTTGCGCAGCCCCTCGCTGCAACTCATACAGTCGCTCGCCGTGCTCTGCAACGGCGTCTACCTCGCCGACATGATCGCCATCCTTGCCTCGATCGACCCAGTGTTGGGAGACGTCGACCGCTGATGGCCGACCTCTATGCTGAGATTCAAGGCGAAATTGCCAAGTACCCCGATCGCCGAGCTGCGATTCTGCCGGCACTGCGGCTCGCCCAAGAGCACTACGGCTGGCTGTCGCCCGAGGCCTTCGAAGCCGTCGCGGATGGGCTCGACCTATCGCCGGCGCACTGCCTCGCCGTTGCCTCGTTCTACGACATGTTCTACCTCCAGCCCGTCGGCGAACACCTTGTCGAGGTCTGCACGAACCTGTCCTGCGCGATGATTGGCGCAGACATACTGCTGCGCAGCTTCGAGCGAGAGCTCGGCGTGACTGCGCCGGGCACAAGCGCGGATGGCCAGGTGACGCTCCGCCGCGTCGAGTGCCTCGGTGGCTGTGGTTGGGGCCCGGTTGTGATGGTCGACGAGGAGTACCACGAGCACTTCAAGACCGAAGATGTAGCGCCGCTGATCAACAAGTTGCGTTCTACCCCACGACCCACCGAGAGCCATGTCTGAGGGACCGATCTTCGCCGCGCCGGACGCCTCCGCGATGCTGCTGCCGTTTCATGGCTCGCGTCGCGAGATCAGTGAGTACGAAAGGAACGGCGGCTACGCCTCGCTGCGCAAGGCGATGGGCATGACGAGCGAGCAACTCGTTGACGAGATGATTGCCTCGGACCTGCGTGGTCGCGGCGGCGCCGGCTTCCCGGCCGGGCGCAAGGCGTCGTTCCTCGCAGCGGGCGAAGAGCGCTACCTCGTGATCAACGCCGACGAGTCCGAGCCCGGCTCGTTCAAGGACCGCGAGATTATCCTCCGCAACCCGCACATGCTGCTCGAGGGCGTCCTGATCTACCTCTGGATGATCCGCGGAGCTGCCGCCTACATCTACATCCGTGGCGAGTACGCCAAAGAGGCCGCTATCCTCGAGGGAGCGATCGCCCAGGCGCGCGCCGCCGGCTACCTCGGATCGCCACTACTCGGCAGTGACTATGTGCCGCGGGTCTACGTCCATCGTGGTGCCGGCGCCTACATTTGTGGAGAGGAGATGGCGCTGCTGTCGTCGCTCAACGGCGATCGCGGCGAGCCGACGGTGAAGCCGCCGTTCCCGGCAGTCTCCGGCGCGTTCAAGAAGCCGACGCTGCTCAACAATGTCGAGACGGTCGCAACGGTGCCGCTTATCATCGAAATCGGTGGTGCGGCCTACGCCGGCGTCGGCACCGAGGAGTCGACGGGGACCAAGTTGTTTTCGCTGTCCGGGCACGTCAAGAACCCGGGCAATTATGAGATGCCATTGTCGGCGTCGTACCGCGACCTGATCGAAGGCAAGGGTGGTGGCATGCCCGCTGGCCGCACCCTCAAAGGGTTCGTGCCAGGTGGCTCGTCGATGCCAATTCTGATGCCGAATCAGCTCGATACGGGGCTCTCCTTCGAAGCCGTTGTTGCTGCTGGCTCGCTGGCCGGTTCGGGTGGCGTGATCGTTGTGGACGATCGCACCTGCATGGTGCGCTTCGCACTGCGCACCGCCGAGTTCTACATGCACGAGTCGTGCGGCAAGTGCACACCGTGTCGCGAGGGCACGCGCTGGATCACCGAGTTGCTCCGCAAGATCGAGGCCGGCATCGGCACGATCGCGGAAATCGATCTACTGCACGACATCTGCAATCGCGTTGAGGGCAACTGCCTCTGCGTGCTCGGCGACGCCTGCGCGATGCCCGTGCGCAGCCACCTCAACAACTTCCGGCACGAGTTCGAGGAACATGTTCGCCTCGGTCGCTGCCCATGCCCCGATGACGCGCCGATGTCCGAGCTGTACCCGCCGCTCTTGCGCGCGCCGCTACCACTGGTGACAATCTGATGAGCGCGACCGTTCCGTTGATCGATACCGTCACCCTCCATGTTGATGGGCGCGAGATCACCGTGCCGAAGGGCACCTCGTTGGTGGTCGCAGCAGCAGAGCACGCGGGCGTCGAGATCCCGGTCTTCTGTTACGAGCCGCGGCTCGGCCCGCCGATCGGCGCCTGCCGCATGTGTCTCGTCGAAATCGAGGGAACACCAAAGCTGCAGGCCGCATGCACCCTTTCCTGCGCCGATGGCATGGTCGTCAAGACTGCCGAGACCTCCGAGCAGGCGAAAGAGGCACAGGATGGCGTCCTCGAGTTTATCCTCATCAACCATCCGCTCGACTGCCCGGTCTGCGACAAGGGTGGCGAGTGCCCCCTACAAGATCTGACATTCCGCTACGGCCCGAGCTCGTCGCGGATGACGCTACCGAAGCGCACCTACGAGAAGCCGCTACCGATTTCGCCGTCGATTATGCTCGATCGTGAGCGCTGCATTCTCTGTTACCGCTGCACCCGCTTCTCGAGTGACGTCGCCGAAGATAGCGAGTTGGTTACGCGTGAGCGCGGCGCTCAGAACGTCATCGCAACGTTCGACGAGCAGCCGTACGTGAACGCATTCTCCGGCAACGTCACCGAACTCTGCCCCGTCGGTGCACTGCTGCCAACGGCCTACCGCTTCAAGGCGCGCCCGTGGGAAATCGTCAACGTGCCGACGGTGTGTACCGGCTGCGCAACGGGCTGCAACACGTGGGCGACGCTCCGCGAGAACAAGGTCGAGCGCATCCTCTCGCGCAACCATCCCGACGTCGACGAGGGGTGGCTCTGCGACAAGGGTCGCTTCGCACGCTACGAACCACGCGACGAGCGCATCGCGACACCGCTGATGCGCGGGCTTGCCGGGCTCGAGCCGACGGATTGGGACGACGCTCTGCGCACGACGGCACAACGGCTCCGCCACCACGCCTCGATCAGCGGTGCTGGAGCCGTCGCGATCCTCACCGGTGGCGCATTGACGAACGAGGAGGCACTGGCCTGGAAGGCAATTGCCGACACACTCAACGCGCGCACGGCCTCGGCGCCGATTGCGACCGCTGCTGACTGGGATCGCCTCGACGCCTACGCCGCGCCCCTCGCCGCGATTGACACGGCGGATGCCGTCGTCGTGATCGGCGACCAAGAGCCGACCGATCGTGCGGGCACCGTCGACCTACGCATCCGCAAGGCTCGCCGAGCCGGCTCGCACCTCACGATCATCGGACCAGGCGGGACCAGTCTCGAATCCGACGCCAAAGCCTTTGTTCGCACCTTGCCGGGGGCAGGCTCCACTGTCCTCGCTGCGCTGACTGCTGCTGTTGTCGAGGCGGGTGGCACACACGTGCGCGCCGACGCCACGACCGTGGGCGGGGTGGAAGCACTGGCCACGGAGGCCGGCGCGGATCCCGCACAGCTCCGCGAACTCGCGGGTGTGCTCGTCATGGCACAGCGACCCATTTTGATCGTGACGGACCCTGTCGCCGCATCGGAAATCGAGAATCTGGCCTGGGCGCTCGGCCTCGACCGCACCGCTGGTGGCGTGTTGCCACTCCCGATCGGCGCCAACGAGCGCGGCGAGCGCGCCGTGGGGCTCGTGGGCGGCTGGGACGAGGTCCTGCCCGCACTCGAAGCAGGCGCGGTCTCCGCGATCGTGTTGGTCGGCTGCGACCCGGTTGTCGAGAGCAGTGACGGTGAGCGCTGGCAGATGGCGCTCGCACAAACCGAAGTCGTGATCGCAGTTGCGGCCTTCACCAATGGCGTCACATCGCAGGCACAGTTCGTGTTCCCGCTCGATGTCGAACACGAGCGGGATGGCTCCGTGACCAACCTCGAAGGCCGTGTGCAGCGCGTCCGCCCGTCGCTCGCACCGGTCAGTGGCGTGCCGCAACTGGAGTGGTCGAGCCGCCTCGCGGGCTTCCTCGAGATCACAACACACCACCACTCCGCCAAGGCCTTCAACGAGTTGGCCGCGACGAATGCCGCCTTTGCGGGTCTCAGCTGGGGGGAGCTCGGCGACCGCGCACCGCTGCATCGACAGCGTCCTAGTGCGACGACCCCAGCCGCAGAAGGAAAGCCGACCCCACCTGCTGCCGCACCCGTTGATGGTGCCTTCCGACTGATCGCACCGCGACCGTTGTTTAGTGGCGCCGCCGTCGAGCGAACCGAGTCGCTCGTGCACCAGCGCGCCCCGATCGTCGTGATCGCGCACGCCGATGGCGAGCGCCTCGGCATCAAGCGTGGCGACATGGTGGCGGTGCGCCACGCCGCGGGAGAGCACGTCGGTGCCGCTCGCGTCTCGCGCCGACTCCTGCCCGGATCCGTACGCATCAACTGGCGCGGTGCAGCAGGCACTGGTACGACCGCCGTCGTCGGAGCGCAGTAGCACCGCAATGGTCGACGGCGTCATCATCACCATCGTCAAGTCGCTCGTCTTGGTCAGCGTCCTGATGGGCTTCTTCGCCTTCATGACCTTGGCTGAACGCAAGCTGATTGGACGCTTTCAAGCGCGCTACGGCCCCAACCGCGTCGGTCCGTACGGGCTGATGCAGCCGATCGCCGACCTCGGCAAGATGCTCCAGAAAGAGAGCATGATCCCCGAGGGCGCGCAACGAAAGCTGTACCTCTTCGCACCCTTCATCGCGATGACGTGTGCGATTGGCGCCTTCGGCTTGATCCCCTTCGGCAACGTCGCCACGATCCCCGGCACCGACTGGACGTTCCACCTCTACATCGCCGACACCAGCGTGTCATTGCTCGTCGTGGCAGCAATCGGCTCGCTCGGCTTCTACGGGCTGATGATCGGCGGCTGGGCCTCCGGCTCCAAGTACTCGCTGCTCGGTGGCATGCGAGCCATCGCACAACTCGTCTCCTACGAGGTGGCCTTCACCCTTGCCGTGATCGGCGTCATCATCCAGGCCGGCTCGCTGTCATTGGTGTCGATTGCGAACGGACAAGTACCCCTCTGGTACGTGATTCCGCAGTTCCTCGGCTTCCTCGTCTTCTTTGTCGCCGCCGTCGCCGAGTCGAACCGGCCACCCTTCGATCTGGCCGAGGCAGACGGCGAAATCGCCGCCGGCTATCACACGGAGTACGGCGGACTGCGCTACGCAATGTTTGCCGCCGCCGAATTCATCAATGCCATCACCCTCTCCGCGCTCGGGGCGGTGCTGTTTCTCGGTGGCGCCAGTGGACCCGTGCTGCCCGGACCGATCTGGATGTTGCTCAAGATCGGCGCCTTCCTGTTCGTCCTGATCTGGATTCGTGCCACGCTGCCGCGTGTGCGTTTCGACCAGCTGATGAAGATCGGTTGGAAAGTTCTTTTGCCCGTGGCCACCCTCAACCTACTGCTGACTGCTGTCGCAGTCGTGTACCTCTAGGAGGCTGACGATGCTCGACCAGGTCAAGGGTTTCTCGACAACATTCCGGCACCTCTTCCAGAAGCCGATCACGCAGCAGTACCCCGAGTACAAGCGCCCCGTCTATCCGCGCTTTCGTGGGCGACACCAATTGCACCGGCACGACAACGGCCTCGAGAAGTGCATCGGCTGCTCACTCTGCGCCGCGGCCTGCCCCGCCGACTGCATCCGCGTCGTCGCCGCCGAGAACACGCCCGATAACCGGGTCTCTCCCGGCGAGCGCTATGCGCGCATCTACGAGATCAACCTGGCGCGCTGCATCTTCTGCGGCTACTGCGAATTAGCCTGCCCGTTCGATGCGATCACGCTCGGTAACGACTTCGAGCTAAGCGAGATCTCACGCGAGGCGCTTGTCTACACCAAGAGCATGCTGCTCGAAAAACCGCTGCTGCGCACGCCATCGCAGGCGGTCGATCCGTACGACGTATCATCGCAAGAAATGGAACGCGTGCTAGGCATGTACGACATCACGACCGCGACAAATCCGGAAGGTGCCGAGTAGTGGAACTCGTCGTCTTCTTCGTCGCTGCGGGCGCCGCGATTGCGACGGCGGTCGCCGTTGTCGCTCAGAAGAATCCGTTCGTTTCTGCGCTGGCACTGCTTGGCAACCTCGCCTCGCTGGCCGCGCTGATGCTGCTGCTGCAGGCCCAGTTCCTCGCGGCCGCGCAGATCATCGTCTATGCCGGCGCGATCATGGTGATGTTCCTGTTTGTGATCGCGTACGTGGGGCCACGCAGCGAGATCGGCCCCGGCACGCGCAAACCCTGGCAGGTCGTGCTCGCGATTATCGCCGCTGCACTGATCGCGATCGAGATCGTCGTTGTCGTTTTTACCGCCAATTTTGGAGAGCCCGCTTCGATCGATGGCAGCACGTTCGGCGGTCCAATAGAGATCGGCCAGGCGCTCGTGACGAACTACCTCCTGGCCTTCGAGATCGTTTCCGTGATCCTCTTCATGGCCGCCGTCGCCGGCGTCGTCTTCGGTACGGGCGGACGACCACTACGGCTCAGCACCGAACAGGTCCTCGTTAAGGAAGGCGAGTCGGCCGAGGCTCGCCGTCGCCAAGCGTCGCGCGCCGTCCTCGATGCCGCACGCGATGCGCAACCAGGGGGGAGTGCTGAGTGACGCCAGCGCTCCCGCTCTATCTGGCCGTCAGTGGGATCCTCTTCGCGATTGGCCTCGCCGGCGTTTTGTTGCGCCGGAGCCCACTGACGATCCTGTTGTCGCTCGAAATCATGCTCAACTCCGTCAACCTAACCCTCGTCGCGTTCTCACGCCAAGTCGGCGGCAGTGATGGCCAAGTTTTCGCACTCGTCGTGATCGGCATCGCCGCCGCCGAAGTCGTTGTTGGTCTCGGCCTTGTGATAGCAATGACGCGACGTCAGATGGTGCTCGACACCGACGAGCTACGGACGTTGAGCGGCTAGGACGATGAGCGAACTCGTCTGGATCACACTCGCACTGCCACTGATCGGCGTTGCCCTGCTCGCGATCCTTGGCACGAAGCTGCCGGAGCGTGGTGCAGGACTGCTCGCATCGCTGATTATGCTCGCGGCCTTCGCAACCGCGGCCATCGCGACGATCATGCTCGCACTACGCCCCACCGAAGAGCGGCAAGTTGTCGAGTTGGCATGGATCTGGTTGTCGGCCGGCGACTTCTCCGTCGGCCTCGACTTCTGGTTCGACCAACTGACGGCCGTGATGCTGCTCGTGATCACTGGCGTGGGCTTCCTGATCCACGTCTACTCGATCGGTTACATGAAGGGCGATCCGCAGGCTCGGCGCTTTATGGCCTACATGAACCTCTTCATCTTCTCGATGCTGTTGTTGGTCCTCAGTGCGAACTTCGTTCTCCTGCTCGCCGGCTGGGGCCTCGTCGGCCTCTCGTCGTACCTGCTGATTGGTTTCTGGCACCACAAGCCAAAGGCAATCAAGGCTGCCAAAAAGGCCTTCATTATGAATGCCGTCGGCGACGTCGGTCTAGTGCTCGGCATCTTCGTACTGTTCGTCAACCTAAACACCGTGTCGTACAGCGGAGTCTTCGCAGCTGCCGGCGAACTCTCCGAAACCCAGGCCTCGATCGCAGGCCTCCTCCTGCTCGTCGGGGCCCTCGCAAAGTCGGCGCAGCTGCCGCTCCACACCTGGCTGCCCGACGCGATGGAAGGCCCAACACCAATCAGCGCGCTGATCCACGCCGCCACGATGGTGACCGCCGGCGTCTACCTGATTGCGCGCATGAACCCGCTCTACTTCTACGCACCCAAGGTGCTCGCGCTGATCGTCATCATCGGCGTGGTGGGGCTCTTGATGTCGGGCGCGATTGCGATCGTCCAAACTGATATCAAGCGCATCATCGCGTTCTCCACGATGAGCCAGATCGCCTACATGTTCGTCGGCGTTGGCCTGAGCGCGTACTGGGCCGGGATCTTCCACCTCTTTACCCACGCCTTCTTCAAGGCGCTCCTGTTCCTCGGCGCCGGCCTCGTGATCCACGCGCTGCACGGCGAGCAGGACATCCGCAACATGGGTGGACTGCGCAAGCAGCTGCCAAAGATCTACTTCTGCATGATCATCGGCGCACTCGCACTGTCTGGCATCTTCCCGTTCTCGGGCGGCTTCTCCAAGGATGCGATCCTCGGCGCTGGCCTCCACGTCGGCACGACGATCGGTTGGATCGCGTACATCGGTGGTCTACTCGGCGCACTGATGACGGGCATCTACACCTTCCGGCTGATCTTCAAGGTCTTCCACGGTCGCCCGTCGCCCTACGCAGAGAAGGTCGTGCCCGACGCCGTCAAGCATCATGGCGAAGGCCCGAGCTCGATGCTCTGGCCCATCTACATCCTCTCGATCGGTGCAGCCTTCGCCGGGCTACTCCAGATCCCGGGCGTGACGCACGTCGTCACCTCGTGGCTCGAGCCGATCGCACCCAACGGCATGGTCGAGGCCACCGTTGGCCAAGACTGGTTGACGACCCTGATCGGCAGTATCATCGGGCTGGTCGGCATCGCCATCGCGTATCACCTCTACGCCCGCGAGAATGACGCCGCCGAAAAGATCCGGCTTGGTCGTGGTCGGCTGATCGCCGTCGCACTCGAACACCGCTGCTACTGGGACGAGCTCTACGCGTGGATGTTCGAGCGCCCCGCCCACCGAAGCGCGGCGTTCCTCAACCGTGACGTCGACCGCACAGCATTCCGCTGGCTGCCACTCGACGGAGTAGGAATCTTCACCGCCTTTCTTGGCCGTAGCTTCGTCGTGATCGAAAACGGGGTCGTGCGCATGTACGCACTCGTCTTCGCGCTCGGCATCGGCGCAATCCTGTTGTACCTCTTGGTGCGTGGAACATGATCACCACCTCGACCCTGATCGCCGTACCCGCAGTGGCCTCGATCATCATCCTGCTCGTACCGTTTGCGCGCCGTGCCGCCGGCTACCTCGCCCTGCTCGTGTCGCTCGCCGTACTCGGCGGCGTGATCGGCTTTATCTATCGCTTTGAGCCGATCGCGGGTTACCAATTCGCAGACAACGTCGCCTGGATTACCCCGCTCGGAATTCGCTGGCACGTCGCGATGAATGGCGTCTCGCTCGCGATGGTTGCGATTACCGCACTGATTATCGCCTGCGTGATCGGCTTTGCAATGTGGGCCGGCCGCGACCGCTCGCATGCCTCGTTCGCGCTGATCCTGATGACGGAGGCCTTCCTAATCCTGGTCTTCACCGCGCGAGACCTCTTCGCCTTCTACATCGGTTTCGAAGGCATGCTGATCCCCCTGCTCGTTCTGCTCGCCATCTGGGGTGGTGCTGGTCGTAAGTTCGCCACGCTGCAAGTGATCGCCTACACCGCGTTCGGCACGCTGCTGATGCTGCTTGGCATCCTCTATCTCGGACTGACCGCGCCGGGTGGACCAAACTTCGACATGGCGCTCGCAATCGGTCGGGGCAATGATTGGGTGTTCTTCGCCTTCGCGATCGCAATGGCGATTAAGTCGCCACTGTTCCCCCTGCACGGGTGGGTCATGCCTGCCTATCGGGAGTCGTCGCCCGAGATCGCCGCCGTGCTGTCGGGGGTCGCCTCCAAGGCTGGCGGTTTTGCGTTCCTCGCCATCCTCGTGCCACTCTTCCCCGCGCAAGCTGCGCAGTACGCGTGGATCTTCATCACGCTCGGAGCGATCGGCTTCCTGTGGGCGTCGTTCATCGCCTTCCGCCAACCCGATAGCCGCGGCGTGGTGGCCTACTCGTCAATCGCCCAGATGTCCCTCGTCGTCCTCGGCATCTTTCTCTTGTCCGATCGTGGTGCGACGGGTGCGACCTTCCAGATGGTCAACCATGCCCTGGTCTCTGCCGCGCTGTTCCTGATCGCTGGCTGGCTCGAGACGCAGGCCGGCTCTGGGTCCTTCAAATCCCTCGGCGGCCTCGCGCGCGGTCGTCCCGTGCTTGCAACGGTCTCGCTGGTCGTCGGCATGGCCGCCCTCGCCGTCCCTGGTTCGAGCGTCTTCGCCTCCGAGTTCCTAATCCTGCTCGGCGCTTTTGAGCACCAGTGGTGGCTCGGTGCGATCGTCTCGATCGGCATCGTGCTGGCCGCCCTGTACATGCTGCGCTGGGTCTCGGCCATACTCCACGAGCGCGAAGGTGCGCTGGTCGGCACATTCAACCCGCCAGACCTCCGCAAGGGTG
>JBCKBR010000032.1:0-21528 GCA_038911065.1 Gaiellales bacterium
CCAACCCCGCGGTTGTGGGGTCCGCCCATCCGCGCGGTTGTGAGATCCGCCCCATCACGAAATCCCGAGGGCCGAGCCATCGACGAGCCGGGTGGCGACTGCCTCGCCGACGATGGTGGCAGCAAGGTCGCGCGCGATGTCGAGTCGGACAGGGGAACGCTGGCCGTGGCCGTCGGAGCCGATCAGGTCGATTAGGCCATCACCGAGCAGTCGTTGCGCTTCGATCTGTGCAGCCGAACCATCGCCGCCCGTCAGGCCGGAGGCGTCGAGTTGCAGCAATGCGCCAGCGTTCTTTAGGCGCTCGGCGAAGCCGAGGTCGTGCTCGCCGCGCCAAGCCGCTCGCCGTTCGGGGTGGGCGATGATCGGCGTCAAGCCCTCGCTGCACACGCGCCGCAGATAGCGCTCCATCGTGGTGTCGCCGAGCCACGGGTTCAACTGTGGACCATCGACCAGGACAAGCTCTGTACCGGCAAGACGAAATCGCGCCGGGTCGTCGGCGGCGCGCAAGCGATGGGGGCAAGCGGTCACCTCGAAGCCGAAGCGCAGTTCGATGCCGGGAGGGACATGCTCGCTGAGCAGATCGAAATTACGCCGTATCCGAGCGATCCGCGCTGCCGAGGCGGTCCAACCCTTATAGCCCGGACCAATGTGTGGTGTCGCAAAGACGAGGCGTGTGCCGGCATCGCGTGCCTCCGTTAGCATCGCGACCGCCTCGGCGAGCGAGCGAGCCCCATCGTCAACGCCAAACACGAGATGTGCGTGGACGTCGACGAAGCCAGCCATGACGGCAGTGTCGCAGCCGTAGCCTGCTGCGGCGGAGGCTTTTTTTGGACCCGCCCGCTAGTGTCCACCGCAATAGACAGAGCATTTTGCTGGCCAATGACAGACGAAAGACCTCCACTATGTCTGCAGATCTCGGATTGACGACCTGGAATTGAGTCTCGCCCCTGGCCGATGACGCGCTCCCCGATGTGCTTCGACGGATCAAGGACATCGAAAACGACCGCGCGAGCCGTGTCGGCGTGGCGCGACTTTGCGCCGTCGCCGGAGCACCTCGCGACAGAGGGGTACGCCTTCCTGCGCAGCAGCTTCGGCTAGCCGACCAGTCCGCCTGCCACGATTCACGGCTGTGTTGATCCTGCTGCCGCCGAGTGAGACCAAAGCGAAGCCGACGAGTGGTCGCCCGCTCGCGCTCGATCGACTCTCGTTCGGCTCGTTGACGGATTATCGGGACGCCCTCTTAACGGAGCAGTTGCGGACTGCGCCGGCGCTGGCTGCTGGGCGACTTTACACCGGCGTGCTCTATGCGGCACTGGATCTGCCATCGCTGCCGGCGGCGGCGGCGCGTCGTTTTGTGATCATCTCGGCGCAGTTTGGTGCCGTGCGGCCGAGCGATCGCATTCCCGCCTACAAGCGCTCCATCGACGCAGCGGGTTGGCGACCGTTACTGACACCAGAGCTCGAGCGAGCCGCTGGGCAGGGGGTACTGCTGGATTGTCGCTCAGCCGCCTATGTCGCTGCCTGGCGACCGACGGGCCAGCAGGCAGAACGAACGGCACATGTCGCTGTAGTGCGCGAACGCAATGGCGAGCGCACGGTTGTGTCGCACGATGCGAAGAAAACGCGGGGTCAGGTCGCGCGGTTCGTGGCCGAAACCGGCGAACGACCAGCGAACGTGCACGAGTTGGCAACCCTGGTACGTCGCGCATTTCCCTGTGAGCTGGCCGCGCCAGTTCGTGCGGGTGCTCCTTGGCAGTTGACGATCGTCACGCGCTAATGCAGGTACGGCTGGAGGGCATCGACGTGCACGACGCCGATAAAGCCTGTGCCGATCACTGCTGCCCGGATTGGTCTGTCCATTTCTTGGCGCAGCGTACCGCTATCGCTCGCGAAAGGGAATGGTCGTCGTCGAGAGAGCGGGTAACGAGGATCGAACTCGTATCACAGGCTTGGAAGGCCAGTGCTCTACCGTTGAGCTATACCCGCTGGCGCGTGCCGAAGACGCTCCTCGTGGCAGTGTACCGGCAGCCGCCGGGGGGAGGCTCGCCGGTGATAACGCAACATTTGACCTTCCATTGCGGACTAAATATTGTCGAGATTTCGTTAAACGTCTGAGAAGGGTGCGATTTCGATGCCACTCGTCCGACCCACAGATACCGATGAAACTCTTGTTGCTCGCACGGCCCGTGGCGATGCGGACGCCTACGCCGAGCTGTACCGCCGCTACCTGCCGACCGTGCTCGCCTTTACGCGCCGGCGCACAGGGGACATGGACCGTGCCGACGAGCTGACGCAGGAGATCTTCCTTGACGCGTGGCGTAGCGTTGACCGCTATGACCCGAAGGTGGCGCCCGTCGGAGCATGGCTACGCACGATCACGGCTCGACGCACGGTCGACTGGACGCGTCGTGCCGCCGTGCGACCACCGCTCGCCCAGCACGAGGGTCGTGAAGCAGCACAGGATGCCTGCGAGAGCGAGCTCGTTGATCGTCTCGACTTCGCCGCAGCTTTACGGGATCTCCCCGAAGCACAGCGCGAAACACTGACCCTGGCGTTCTACGGCGACTTGACGTATCCCGAGATCGCCGAGCGCACAAACACGCCACTCGGCACCGTCAAGAGTCGCGCCCTATTGGGAATGCGCAGACTCGCCACGACATCGGTCGCCACGAACGCTCGACCGCAGCAAGCACCCTAGAGCATGAAACAAATGATTCACGGTCCGATTCTGATCACGGGCGCGACCGGATTTATTGGAAGCCGACTGGCGCGCCGTCTGGTTTCTGCGGAATTGCCGGTGCGTGCGCTCGTGCGAAGCACAGCCGGTAGCGTAGTGCCGGGTGCCGACCGGGTAATCGGCGACCTGACCGACACGGAGTCGCTCAAGCGGGCCTGTGACGGAGTCTCTGCGATTATCTCGTGTGCCGCCATCACCGGCGATAAGAAAGGGCCGTACGACTACGTTAATGCGGAGGGCATCACGGCGTTAGCGGAAGTTGCCACTGCTGCCGGCGTTGGGCGGCTGATCCACTTTGGCGGTATCGATACAGCGGGATCGAAGCCAGGCCCCTACTTGGCGGGTCGGAGGCGTGGAGAAGATGGAATCAAGGCCGCGGGTGTGCCGTGGACGATCCTGCAACCATCCGTCCAATTTGGTCCGCGCTCACCCTTCATCGCCGCCATGGCGGGACTGGTTAAGGGCCCGATTGTTCCCGTCGTCGGAAATGGGCGCACCAAAATCCAAATGATCCACGTCGACGATGTCTGTCGGGCTGCCCACGAGTGTCTCGAAGGCGATAGTCGACTGGGGCGCACGATCGAGCTGGGTGGCACAGAGGCGCTCAGCTTAGACGCCATTCTCGATGTGATTGGTTACAGCCTAGGGAAGACCTCCGTGCGCAAACTGCATGTGCCGATGGGAATCGTCAAGCTTCAAGCCAAACTTCTGCAGGTACTTCCACACCCGCCCGTCACACCCGCTGCTGTTGAATTGCTCGAGCACGACAACCTGGCTGCGGGGCTCGACGTCGTGTCGCGTGAGTTCGGTTTCGAGCCGGTCCGGTTTGCGGAGCACGTCGCGTCGCACGGCCTAGAACGGTAGTTCGACGATACTACGGCGCAATGCGCCTGATTCTCGCCTCAACCTCGCCGCAGCGGCGCGCAATTCTCGCCTCGTTGGGCGTGTCGTTCGACGCGATTGCTCCCCACTATGACGAGGTCCCACTTCCTGGTACCCCCGCTCAGGTAGTGATGGAGCGCGCGCTTGGTAAGGCGCTATCCGTGGCGGGACAAACCATCGAACGGCCGATCCTCGGTGTCGACACGGAGGTAGTGCTCGCTGATGGTGATGTGCTCGGACAGCCACCTGATGCCCGTGCGGCGCGGGCGATGCTGTTGCGATTGGCAGGGCGCGAACATCGCGTGATCTCCGGTCTGGCGGTCGTTGGCGCCTGCCAACACGTCGCAAGTGCCGAGACGATAGTTCGTCTGCGGGATCTCACTACAGACGAGGTCGATGCATACGTCGCCCGGGAAGAGTGGGTGGGCCGGGCTGGCGGCTATGCGATCCAGGAGACTGGCGCAGCGTTAATCGAGGAGATTCGTGGGGACTACTTGAATGTTGTCGGATTACCCGTCGCACTCCTCAGCACGCTGCTCGCACGGGAGGGCATCAGCCTGGTGCATGCAGGAGGGATTAGCAAGGCAACGTAGAATCGTTGGTCAGAAGTGGCAGTCGCTGCCGCAAGGGGGCTCCCATCGGTATCAGATCTTGGATGTTTGGCTTCGGCAGCCGCGACATGGCTGTCGATCTCGGTACGGCGAACACGCTTATCTACGTCCGTGGGCGCGGCATCGTCTTGTCTGAGCCATCCGTCGTTGCTCTCGATCAGATGACACGAACCGTGCTTGCTGTCGGCGTTGAAGCGAAGCGCATGCTTGGTCGCACGCCCGCTTCGATCGTGGCGATCCGGCCACTCAAAGACGGTGTAATCGCGGACTTCGAGGTCACCGAAGAGATGCTGCGGCACTTTATCCAGAAGGTGAACCAGAGTCGTTGGGGGCATCCACGCGTTGTGCTCTGTGTGCCATCTGGCGTGACCGGGGTCGAGAAGCGGGCCGTCGAAGAGGCAGCGCTGTCCGCAGGGGCACGCGTCGCCTATCTGATTGAGGAGCCAATGGCTGCAGCAATTGGTGCTGGTCTGCCCGTATCAGAGCCTTCCGGCAACATGATTGTCGATATCGGTGGTGGCACGACAGAGGTTGCCGTGATCTCGCTTGGTGGGATCGTCGTCGCGCAATCGATCCGGGTTGGTGGTGACGCGATGGACGAGGCAATCGTCAAGCACATCCAACGCACGCACAAACTATTGATCGGGATGCAGACGGCCGAGCATGTCAAGATCGAGATTGGTGCGGCGTTCCCAAGTGCCGATGATGAAGGGCAGTGTGAGGTGCGCGGGCGCGATCTTGTAACCGGCCTACCCAAGACGATTATCATGACGTCCGACGAGGTGCGGGGCGCACTTGAGGCGCCCCTGCTCGAGATCATCGGGGCGATTAAGACCACGCTCGACCAGACACCACCCGAACTCGCGGCGGATATCATGGACAAGGGCATTGTCTTAGCGGGCGGTGGCGCACTGCTGGCTCGGATTGACGAGCGCATTCGTGCCGAGACGCAAATACCAGTCCATATCGCAGATTCACCATTGACCTGTGTGGCGGTTGGATCGGGGCGCTCACTCGACGAGTTTGACGTGCTCCAGCGCATGCACATGAACATTCGCGGCCGCCGCTCGCGTCGGCGTTAGCCCAGCTGGAACCCGCGAACCTCTCGATACGTATGCAGTATGTCAACGCACCCACACCACTCGAGCCGGATAGTCGTCCACTGACCGCTGGCGTGATGGGCGCGTCGGGCTATGCAGGTGCCGAGCTGACGCGTCTGCTGGCGCAACACCCCAAACTACGCGCCGTTGCGCTCCAGGCTCGCTCGGACGGATATGAACCGATCGACCCGTCGGCGCTCGCGGGCTGCGATGTCGTGTTTCTCGCACTCCCACACGGCGAGTCCAAGGTATTCGGTGATCAGCTGCTTGCGCTCGGCACCAAGGTTGTCGATCTTGGCTCCGATTCTCGTGTGTCCGGGTGGACCTACGGCTTGCCCGAACTCCACCGCGAGGACATTCGGGTCGCTCGTGCCGTCGCGAATCCGGGGTGCTACGCCACCGCAGCGATTCTCGGGCTGGCGCCGCTCGCCGCAGCCGGCCTGATCGATGGACCTGTGCATCTCGATGGTAAGTCGGGCGTCACGGGTGCGGGACGATCACCATCGGAGAAAACGCATCTTCCGGATCTCTATAACGGCATCACGCCCTACAACGTCACGGGTCATCGCCACCTCTTAGAGATCGAACAGGAGTTGTCCGGCCTCGCGGGGCACGAACGGCAGGCGACCTTCGTTCCTCATCTGCTGCCGACGAGTCGCGGCCTGCTTGTGACAGCTCACGTGCGACTCGTCGATCGCCTTGATCAAGCGGATCTCGACGATTTGTACCGCTCCTACTATGACGGCGAGCCGTTTGTGCGAGTCGGTGGCACGCCGGCGCCTCAGCGAATCGCGGGTAGCAACCTCTGTTGGCTGAGCGGATGGGTCGACGCACGCACGGGCACGGTGTTGATTGAGTCCGCACTCGACAACCTTGTCAAGGGTGCCGCTGGACAGGCAATCCAGAACGCGAACATCATGCTTGGTATCGAAGAGACGGCCGGATTGACGGTGCACGGACTGTGGCCGTAGGGGTTACGTTTCCACGTGGCTTTCGCGCGGCCGGTGTGGCAGCGGGGATCAAGGCCTCGGGTCGCCCAGACATCGCAATTGTCGCTGCCAACGAGACGGTATCGGCAGCAGCGGTATTTACACGCAGCGCAACAGCCGCAGCGCCCGTGACACTCTCGCGGCGGCATATCGCGCAGGGACGGGCACGAGCAGTGGTGATCTCGAGTGGCAACGCCAATGCCGCGACAGGGCCACAGGGCATGTGCGATGCCGAACAGATGACGGCCCGTGTCGCAGCGCAGCTCGGTGTGCCTGTGACGGAGGTACTGGTGGCAGCGACAGGGGTGATTGGCGTACCACTGCCGATGCCACGCGTGATGGCGGGTATTGACGCTGCACTCGCAGCACTGTCGCCCGAGGGTGGCGCAGCTGCAGCCGAGGCGATTACGACCACCGACGCAGCACCGAAACTGGCCGCGCGCGAGCTGACCATCCCGGGAGCTGTGATCCGCGTGGGGGGCATGGCGAAGGGTGCCGGCATGATTCGCCCCGACCTCGGCACAATGATTGCCGTCGTGACCACCGACGCGACGCTCACGCACGAGCAGGCCGTTCGAATCTTGCAGCGCGCCGTCGATAAATCGTTCAATTGCATCACCGTCGATGGTTGTACCTCGACCTCCGATACGGTCGTCTTGATGGCGAGTGGGGCGATTGCGGAGGAGCTGACGGATGCCGAGGAAGCTGCCCTCGCAGAAGTAGTCAGCGACCTCTGCCTCGATTTAGCACTCCAGATCGTGCGTGATGGTGAGGGAGCGCGTCGCATCGCACGGTGGCAGATTATTGGAGCGACCGACGATGCGACAGCCAAGGCGATCGCCTACGCCGTCGCAGAGTCACAACTGGTGCGCTGTGCGCTCAACGGAGGCGATCCGAACTGGGGACGCATCATGGCGGCGCTCGGTGTGACGGGCTACCCGGTCGAAGCCGATCGAATTGGCATCACGCTTGGCGGGCACGTGCTGTGTCGCGGTGGTGTTGCCGTGCCACTCGTAGATGTTGATGCTGTCAACCAGGCGGCTGCGCTGGACACCGTCGAGATTACGATTGATCTCGGACTGGGTTCGGGTACGGCCATGATTTGGGCCTCTGATCTCTCGAGTCGCTATGTCGAGCTGAATGCGGAGTACACGACGTGACCGGCGCCGTCGTGACCAAGCTTGGCGGCAACGCGTTAGCGCAACTGCCTGCGGCGATTGCCATCGCCGACGGACGACCTCTAGTGATCGTGCATGGAGGGGGTGCGCAGATTACGGCGCTGATGGAGCAGCGTGGGATCGCCGCCCGCTTTGTCGGGGGACGTCGCTTTACAGATCTACCGACGCTGGCCTGTGTGCGCGTTGCGCTGGCAGACGTCTCCGACGAACTGGTCACAGCATTGCGCTTGCTGGGACAAGTAGCACAGCCTTTTCGTGACGGCGCGTTAGTCTCGTGTCAGCGACGGAAAGAGCTCGGACTCGTCGGTGAGCCCAGCCGCATTGAGACTGCACCAATCCGCGCTGCCTGGATCGCCGATCGACTGCCATTGATCGCTCCGATCGGCCACGATGGAGATTCTCCCCGCCTCCTCAACGTCAATGCGGACGATGTGGCAGCGGCCGTAGCGGTCGCCCTCCAGGCAGACGAACTGATCTTTTTGTCCGACGTTCTGGGAGTGCTTGACGAGGCGGGTAAGGTGCTACCAACAATCTCTGTGAGCAAACCGCCAACCGTCTCGGGCGGCATGCTGCCAAAACTCGAGGCCTGCGCGGCCGCACTCGCTGGAGGCGTCAGTCACGTGCGCATTGGCGCGGGAACAGAGGTACGTCCATGAGCATTGCGCGGCGCGGCGAAGCGGCGATGATGACGAACTACCCACCGCGCCCGTTGGCACTCGTGCGCGGCGAGGGATGCTGGGTATGGGACGACACGGGCAAGCGCTATCTCGATCTTGTCGGGGGCATCGCGGTCAACACGCTCGGCCATGGACACACCGCCCCGATTGTTGCACTCGCCGAGCAGGCCGCAGTCCTAGATCATGTCTCGAATCTCTACTGGAGCGAACCAGCGATCGCGCTGGCGGAGCGTCTAGAAGCACTCTCCGGAATGGAGCAAGCCTTCTTTTGTAACTCGGGCGCCGAAGCCAACGAGGCAGCGATTAAACTTGCACGACGCCACGGGCGCGAAGTGGGCGGAGCGGACAAGCACGAGATCGTTTGTCTCGAAGGTGCGTTCCACGGACGTACGCTCGGTGCGCTGCAGGCGACATGGGCACAGTCAAAGAAGCAGCCGTTTGAGCCGCTTCCCGCAGGGTTTTTACACGTGCCACGCAACGACATCGCGGCATTGCGGGCGAGCGTTGGCCCCAGCACAGCCGGTGTGCTGATCGAGCCGATCCAAGGCGAGGGCGGAGTCAACGTCCTCGACGAGGCTTTTCTTAGAGAGGCGCGTGCCGCC
The DNA here is from genome assembly GCA_038911065.1 of Gaiellales bacterium. Taxonomy (GTDB): domain Bacteria; phylum Actinomycetota; class Thermoleophilia; order Gaiellales; family F1-60-MAGs149; genus F1-60-MAGs149. Next base: position 8,777 of record JBCKBR010000032.1, read on the forward strand.
TGTGACCTGCACGATGCATTACTGCTGTTCGACGAGGTACAGACCGGCATTGGTCGCTGTGGTGTCTGGTTTGCCTTCCAACGGACAGGAGTGCAGCCGGACGCGATTATGTTGGCAAAGGGGCTCGCCTCCGGATTGCCGATCGGAGCACTCTTGTCGAAACGACTCGCAACGGGCTTTCAGCCTGGCGATCATGGCACGACGTTTGGTGGATCTGGTCCGATCGCCGCTGCGGCACTGGCTACGCTCGATGTCGTCGAGCAACAGGACCTGATTGGCAACGCAGAACGTATCGGAGCGCGTCTTGTCGAGGGGCTCAGTGCGCTCCCGGGTGTCGCAGAAGTGCGCGGCGCTGGTCTCTTGCTGGCGGTCGAGTTAGTCGCAGGGGGCGCGGCTGAGCGCGTTGGAGCGTTGCGCGCTGCCGGCGTACTTGTCAATGACGTCACCGAATCAGCACTGCGACTGTGTCCGCCACTGGTGATTTCTGCGGCCGAAGCCGAGATCGCAATCTCGGCGTTTCGTACGGTCCTCAGCGAACAGGGCTAGCGCGCCTTGCGTCCCTGCACGAGGTCGCGCACACTGCAATTATGAAGCGCTTGATGGACTCTCTGGGATCGTTTGGTTTAGGCTACTTCTTTGGGCTTGGCGCCTTGGCCTTGACACATGCGTATCTTGGCTGGCCCGACACGTACCTGCAGGCATCCCTGCTCGCCCTGCTGAGCGGCGCGGGTGCTCTGGGCACGCGGCTCTACAACGCGCGACTGTCACCCCGCGACGACGCGTAGTAGTGGATGCGGTTGCACGGCATCCATCACCTGACCGCGATCACGGCGGATGGGCCACGTAACGCCGAATTTTATGGTGGTGTATTAGGGCTACGACTCGTCAAGAAGACCGTCAACTTCGACGATCCTCATGCGTATCACCTCTACTACGGCGATGCGACTGGAGCACCCGGAACAACACTGACGTTCTTCGAATACCCCGGAGCCCGGCTCGGACGTGCGGGCGAGGGTATGGTGACGCGCGTCGACTGGAGCGTGCCATCCACAGCTGCATTGGATTGGTGGGAGCGCGAGTTGGTGGGGCGCGCAGTTACCCAGCGCACGGCAACGCACCTCGATCTGTGGGATCACGAGGGCTTATTGACTCGACTTGTGCCGGTCGCGGACGCCGACCTTGAGCCGCACGCCGGGGCGCCGCACGTGCCTGCCGCCATGGCGCTGCGTCGCATGATCGGGGTGGTGGCGCAGTCGCGCGATCCGGAGCGCAGTGGTGCAACGCTCGAGCATCTGGGTTTTCGGCGCTCGGGTGACGCGTGGCAGACCGGTACGGGTAGCCGATCGGCCACGTATGCGTTGGAGCCGAGCGACGGCGAGGTCGCAATCAGCGGAGCGGGTACCACGCACCATGTGGCTTGGGCGAGTCTCGATCAGGACCATGCTGGGTGGCTTGTTCGCGCGGAGCAGGCGGGCAGGCAAGCCACGCCGATCGTTGATCGAGACTACTTCCAGTCGATCTACTTCCGCGAACCGTCCGGGGTGCTGTTTGAGGTGGCGACCGATGGTCCTGGTTTTGCGATCGATGAGTCGCCAGACCGGTTGGGGCTGTCGTTGCGTCTGCCACGGCAGCACGAGCATCTCCGGCCATTGCTCGAACAAAAGTTACGACCGATTCCCGACCCGTGGGAGCCATATCGGTGACCACGCTCGTCGATCGCATCCGACCCGCACGCGGCCCAGCGCTTGGTGCGCTCGTCTTGCTGCACGGACGCGGCGCTGACGAGCACGACCTCGTGCCATTGCTCGAGGTCTTGGATCCCGAGCAGCAACTCGTCGGGGTAACGCCGAGAGCGCCACTGTCGCTCGAGCCGGGCGGTTATCACTGGTACGTCGTGCCGCGTGTCGGCCACCCCGATCAGGCCAGTTTTCTCGCGTCCGTCGACCTGCTGGCGGACTGGCTCGACGAGCTCCCCGAGCGGATCCAGGTACCCGAAGACAAGATCATCCTCGGCGGCTTCTCACAGGGCTGCGTGATGGCCTATGCGATGGCCCTCGCTAGGTTTCGCTCGCCACCACCAGCACTACTGGCGATGGTCGGATTTATCCCACACGTCGAAGGCCACGCGCTCGATCTTACTTCGCCCGATCGGCCACCCGTCACAATCGTGCATGGCAGTATCGATCCGGTGATCGATGTCTCCTATGGTCGCGCGGCACGCGATCAGTTACTGGCAGCAGGCATGGACGTGACGTACCGCGAAACGCCCGCAGAGCACACAATTGACGCGGCGTGGCTGCCAGACCTACGCCACCAGATTGGGATGGCGCTGCGACCGTAGCGGTCAGGTTCGATTTCGTGATGTGGTCATGACTGGACAAAGGGGTCTGACCCCTTTGTCCAGTCATGACCACATCACGAAACCCTAGGAGACGCTGAGAGCAGTCCAGGTCAGTGGTAGCAGGTCTTGACGGCCCGTCGTCAATTGGGCTGGTGTCGTGACAATTGTAACGCGACGACCCGCGACAACGCTGGCAATCAGAGCAGCATCTGCACGCAGCGTGATCAGGCGCGAGGCCGAGAACTTTGATCCATCGGATGCAGTAATCGACGAGGAACGTACGATTATTCGGCAACCATCACTCGCGGTTGTTGCCGCCCACGCCACCCGCCCTTTGATTGTCAACACGATCGGCGTGCTGATAGGCGAAGCGCTGGCGGGATTCGTCGGATCGAGCTGTAGGATTGTGGCCTGTTGTAACCAGGAAAACGGCGACACCGCAGGTGTCCCATGATGCAGCTCGAAGTGGAGGTGGCAGGGGCCGCCAGCCGCGTCGCCCGAATTGCCAACATAGCCAATAATTTGTCCCACTCGCACGGGAGAACCGTCGCGTAGGCCCGACGCAAATGCGCTCTTTACGCCGTTGCGCCCATCCATGTGGATATAGCGATACCAACTGTCTTTGCCTCTCAACGTCAGCATGTAGCCGGATCGTGAGCCGTAGTCGAGTGACACGGTGCCCTCAACCACCGCGACCGTGGGCATCCCACAGGGAGCGAGTAGATCGTTCCCCTCGTGCGTGCCACCGCCACGACTCGCACCAAAATCATTGGTGTAGTTCGCTCCGCCGACGACGGGGAAAAGTGTAAAGGGTGCCGAAGGCGCAGCCACAGCCATTGGCGAGGCCAGTAGGAGACCGGTCAGGATCAGGAGCAAGATTCGCATGCGTGTGCACGGCCACAGCAGCGGGCCAGACCCTCAGGCTACACGGTTCGCGGCACGACCGCCGTTTTGTAAGGAAACCGAGATGATTGTCGCCAGCGACGCAGCACCTACCCAGATCGCGGTATCCTGTCGCCAATCCAAGACGGACGCGGTACGACTTGTGCGGACGTTATGGCGAAAAACCGCTGACCTCGATGCCTCCCGTCCCGCGCCGCACACCCCTCTACGACCGGCACGTCGAACTCGGCGCACGTATGGTCGACTTCGCTGGCTGGGAGATGCCTGTCTACTACGTTGGTATCACGGAAGAGCACCGCGCTGTACGCGCGCGCGCTGGCCTCTTCGATGTCTCGCACATGGGCCAGCTCGAAGTCACCGGTTCGGGTGCGGAAGCACTGCTGCGCAAGGCTCTCGCGAGCGACATCGGGCGCATCGTCGAAGGACAGGCGCAGTACTCATTCCTGCTCAATGCCAAGGGCGGGATCGTGGACGACCTGATCGTCTATCGACTGCCCGAGAAACGCTGGCTGCTGGTCGTCAACGCCGGCAATATTGAGACGGATCTGGCGCACCTCAAAGCCATCAAGCAGCGTGGCGCAGTCGTCACTGACCAGAGTGCCGAGACTGCGATGATTGCCCTCCAGGGACCAGTCGCGCTCGAGTTGCTCGCCGACATCTGGCCGAAAAAGGCGCTAGGTCCAGACACGCTCAAGCCCTTTAGCGTGATTCAGCGCACCGTCGCCGGCGTGCCATCGCTCGTCGCTACGACGGGGTATACCGGCGAGCCGGGCGTCGAGATAATGTGTGCCGCCAACCGTGCTGGCGACCTCTGGGATGGCATTCTCGCGCGCCGTGAGCACGGTGTCGTACCCAGTGGACTTGGCGCGCGTGACACGCTCCGACTCGAGATGGGTTACCCGCTACACGGCCACGACATTACCGCCAAGACGACGCCGCTCGAGGCGAATCTTGGGCGCTTTGTGCACCTCGGTCGCGCATTCGTCGGCAGCGACGTACTCGACAAACAGGCAGCAAAAGGTGTCAAACGACGGCTCGTTGGCCTCAAAGTTGTTGATCGTGCGATTCCACGCGAGACCTACCCGATCCTCTTCGATAGACAGAAGATTGGTGCGATTACCAGCGGAACGCTGTCGCCGAGCATCGACCGTGGGATCGGGCTCGGCTACGTCCCCGTCAGTCTCGCGACGGCTGGAACAGTTCTCGAAATCGACATCCGAGGGCGCATGCGCGATGCTGAAGTCGTCACGCTGCCGTTCTACAAGAAGGAGTCCTAGCCTGTTGGCCGCCGAGGAGAGTTATCCCGAGGACCTGCGTTACCACCACGAGCACGATTGGGTGCGTATCGATGACGATCAGGCTGTCTTCGGGATTACGTGGCACGCGCAGGATGCGCTGGGCGATGTCGTTTACTTCGAACCTCCCGCCGTGGGCTCGCAGATCGAGGCGGGTGGCTCGTACGGCTCGTTAGAGTCGGTCAAGGCCGTCTCGGATCTGATCGCTCCACTGGCTGGCACCGTGACTGCTGTCAACGACGCGGTGGTCGAGACGCCCGAACTGGTCAACGCAGAGCCCTACACGGGTGGTTGGCTTGTGCGGGTCAAACTCGACGACATCGATGCTGTCGAGACGCTGCTCGACACGGCTGCGTACAAAGCTCTGCTGTAGGGCGCGGCGACGGCAGTTCGACTGGCATGCGAGCATGTCAGGATGTTCCGCTCGGATCAGGCCTCCTGTCGACGTTGCCGCGTGTATTGCGATTGGATCATTGATCCCGTTGGGTGCCTTGGCTGCGACCGGCTCTACGCCTACGACACCAAGGACGGGCGGCGCTACGTCGGTTGTGTCGAGCGAATCCATACTGCCGAAGTCGACTTGGCAGTCCTGGAACAGTGTGCAGCAGACAGGCAGCACTTTGGGGGCATTCGCGCCGCGCGTGTACCGCTACCCATCTGCCATGCCGCAGTCGAGGCCGCCTATCCGCGCCGCCTCCCCGCATTGGGCTGCGTCAATCCTGAGTTTCACGAGCCTCCGGGTGGAGGAGTATTCGTTGTGACTACGCTCGACGATTCTTCGTCGCACGACGCTTGACGCCCTTAGCGTGGAGCGTGCGCAGTTGAGTAATCTCTGTTGCATCGGGACCATTGCCCTCTGCTCCTGGTGTCTCGAGCAGCATCGGTAGTGCGGCGAACGCAGGGTGCGAGAGCGTCAGCGCGAGACCATCAGCCATTTCGCCTTGACCGAGATTAGCGTGGCGGTCACGATTTGATCCACAGGCGGTGAGGGCGTCGTTGACGTGGAGGCAGCGCAGCCGATCAATACCGATGCGCAGGTCTAGCTCTTCGACGAGCGCGTCGAGCTGCGCGGCGTTCGTCACATCAACACCCGAAACGTAGGCGTGACAGGTATCGATGCACATGCCGAGCCGCGGGTGATCAACGGCATTAATGATGCGTGCAAGCTCGACGGGGTCGCGTCCGATGGTGCCGCCCGCGCCCGCCGAGTTCTCGAGCAACAGCCAAGGGCCATCGAGGTGCGCGAGCGCAGACGTCAACTCGCTCGTGATCTGATCGAGTGTCGCGTCCAAGCCGGCTCCGAGATGCGAACCAACATGGAGCACGATGCCATCGGCCGCAATCGCATTGGCAACGTCGATCGTATTGCGTAGGGTCGCGCGACTTTTCTTGATCAGCTCTGGATCGGGCGAGGCGAGATTGATGAAGTAGATCGCGTGGCAGGCGATGTACTGCACCTGACCGGTCTCGCGGGCAGCCCGCAGGACGGCGAGGTCTTCCGGCTTATGCGCAGTGGGCTTCCACGTGCGGGCACTTTGCACAAAAACCTGAACGCCGTCAGCGCCGATTGCAGCGGCCCGAGCCGGCACGTTCTGCATACCGCCAGCGGAGGAGATGTGGGCACCGGCAATCACCGAGGCAGCATAGGGGGTGGGGCCGCTGCTCCCACGAGGGTCTGGCTCATCACGGTTAGCCGGCGGGGTACGGTACGGGAATGTCTGTACGCGTCCGCTTTGCCCCCTCGCCGACCGGTTTTCTGCATGTTGGTGGTGTACGGACAGCGCTCTACAACTGGCTGTTCGCCCGCCACCACGGTGGCACCGCCGTACTGCGCATCGAAGATACGGATGCCGAGCGGGAAGAAGCCGGTGCGATCGAGCAGATTCAACGGTCCCTCGACTGGCTCGGACTGTCCTTCGACGAGTCGCCGAGTCTGGGTGGTGGGTACGGGCCGTATCTGCAGAGCAGGCGTGGTCAGCACTACCAAGCCGCCGTCGATCAACTCCTCACAGAGGGCCTCGCCTACCGCTGTTTCCAGACTCCTGAGGAGCTCGAGGCGGCTCGCGCAGACGCGCGGCAAACAGACGACCCAGCATCGCCGACGCGACAGCACCGCGACTTGACGAGCGACGAGATTCGTCACTACGAAGCGGCGGGTCGTGCGGCCGTGATTCGCTTCCGCACACCACTCGAAGGCGAGACAGTTGTCGACGATCTTGTACGCGGACGCGTTGTCTTCGAGCATCGACTGCTCGGCGATCACGTGCTGATGCGGGGGGGAGGAGCGCCCACGTATCAGCTCGCAAATCCACTCGACGATATGGCGATGGGGATCACGCACGTGATTCGCGGCGAGGACCTATTGTCATCAACACCGCGGCAAAAACTGTTGATCGAAGCGCTTGGTGGGACATTTCCCATCACGGCGCATCTCTCGATGATTCTCGGTACCGACAAGAAGCGTTTATCTAAACGGCACGGTGCGGCCAGCGTCGAGGAGTTTCGCGCCGACGGGTATCTGCCAGAAGCGCTGGTCAACTTTCTCGCGCTGCTTGGGTGGAGTTGGGATGGCGAGACGGAGATTATGTCGATGGCAGAGCTCGTTGAGCGCTTTTCGCTCGAGCGTGTCAATCCCGCCCCGGCCGTTTTCGATTATCAGAAGCTGGCGTGGATGAATGGCCAGTACCTGCGCAACCTTGCGGTGGGTGACTACGCTGCTGCACTTCAACGCCATCTTGAGGATGCCGGCTCGCCCCTCGCGACTTCGCCTCGACTGGAAGAGCTCGTCCCGATGGTGCAGGAGAAGCTCGGAGCCTTCGGCGAGTTCGATGCCCTCGCAGGGTCGCTGGTTGATGAGCGTGCGCCCGATGACGCGTCGTGGCAAAAGCTGCAGAACGACGAGCAGGCGGGCCCGATTCTCGATGCAACCATCGCGGCACTCCGGGCATTGCAGCAGTTCGACGCTGAATCCATTGAGAGGGCTTTGCGTGGCGTCTGTGAGCAGCTCGAGCTGAAGCCTCGCCAAGCGTTCCTGCCGATCCGTATCGCGATCGCGGGCTCAACCGTCGCGCCTGGTCTCTACGAGTCGATTGCGTTTCTCGGGCCCGATTTGGTCTTCACGCGGCTCGATCGAGCCCGTGCTGCCGTGCGCGCGTTGTAACCCCGCGCGCAGGAGGACGGCGATTCGGCGCGTATCGTGAGACTAGATGGCCACCCGCCCGCGCAAGTCAGCCTCAAAGGACGAGCAGGATACGTTCGAGAAGCGACCACGTCGTGCGCGTGGCGTGTTCGCCGCATTTGTCGCTGCTGCGGTGTTGATTGTCGTAACGGCGTTGGTGACGACAATCGTCGTAGATGCAGTACACGGGCGCGCCAATCCCGTCGTGGCGACCGTGTCGGGTACGAGTCCACAAGACGATGTGGTCGCAAAGGCGCGCGCGCAGGGTTATAAAGATGGCGTCCGCGACACCAAGTCGCAGGCTAATGGTCTGCTCGATGCGCGCTATGACCAGGGGTTCGCCAAGGGCTACGCCAAGGGGCGCGAGGCGGCTATCACCGATCAGGGCGTGGCGGGTGGCTACAAGGAGGGCTACAACGCGGGCGTTAAGGCCGCGGTCGACGCCTACGAGAAGATCATCAAGCAGGCGCAGCAAATTATCGCCGCTGCCAACGAGACGCCCGTAGTAACGGCGCCGACGGTGACGGCTGTACCGTAGTCGCATGGCGCGCTGACTCTGCGACCAACGGTGGATGCATGATCGGCACGGGCGCGCGGGCGCAACCCGTGCCGATGTGCAGACCTACTCGGCTGTGAGTGCCTCTGCCATCTCGTCGAATGTGTCGATGAAGCGGGCGCAATCGTCGATCGAGTGTTGGATCGACAACGTCCACTCTTCTTCGCGGCCCGGGGTCATAAAGACACCGCGGTTCATGTTGTAGAGCCACGCGAGATCGCAGAGCTCGCCATCCTGCTGTGCCTTAAACGACTCGTAATCAACGATCGGGTTCTTGGCGAACGTGACGCAGCCCTTCGAGCCGATTCCCACCGTGTAGCCCGGCAGGTTGTGCTTCTCGATGATCGCGGAACAGCCGCTGAGCATGTAGTCATTGAGGTGGTCAAGGTGGGCATAGGCCTCGGGCGTCATCACCTCGAGCAAGTTGGCGCGCGCGGCAGCCATGCCGAGCGGATTGCCGTTGTAGGTGCCGACTTGGTAGACCTTGCCATTCTTGACGGATTCCATCGCCTCGTCGGTCCCGCCAATGGCGCCGATCGGCAAGCCACCGCCAAGCGCCTTCGCGAGCGTGACCATGTCGGGGGTCACACCAAACCTCTCGACGGCGCCGCCCGCTGCAATCGTGATGCCGGTCTTGACCTCATCGAAAATCAGGATGATGCCGTGCCGCTTTGTGATCTCACGCACAGCCTCGAGATAGCCGGGCTCGGGCAGCACGACACCGAGGTTCATCATCGCGGCTTCCATGATCACGCAGGCGGGCAGGCGACCTTCAGCAGCGAGCTTCTCGATGCGACGCTCCATGGCGGGCGCATCGTTGAAAGGCACCGGGATCGTCATGTCGACGACGGCCTGGGGAATGCCACCACCATATGCGAGCGAGGCATAGTTCTCGCGATCGCCGATCGAGTCGTAATCGACCCCGATCGAGACCATCACATAGTCGTGGTGGCCATGGTACGAACCGAAAATCTTGATGATCGTGTCCCGACCAGTCGTGGCTCGCGCGATCCGAATCGCATCCATCGTGGCTTCCGAGCCCGAGTTCGTGTACCGCCATTGCGGCATACCCCAGCGACGCTGCAACTCTTCCGCTACAACGATCCCATCCTCGGTCGGTGCGGCGAAGTGCGTGCCCTTCGCCAGGCGCTCGGTCACGGCCTTCGTGATCACGGGATGGGCATGACCTTGCACCATCGAGCCGAAGCCATTGTGGAAGTCGACCATCTGGTTGTTGTCGACATCCCAAACCTGCGAGCCGGAGCCGCGCTCGAGATAGATTGGCCACGGATCACGAAATTGATATGAGGAGGCGACGCCACCCGACAGGGAATGGTTGGCGCGGTCGTACATGCGGCCCGAGGCGCCCGTCTTGGCATTCAACTGCTTCGCCTCGTGCGCAGTCAGTTCTGCAATGCGCTCCCGATCCAGCTCGATGGGTGTCCGAACCGCCATGGTCTACCTCCGTTGTGCGCCTGATCGCGCGGTCAATACGGAGCACGATAGTTCCCCGACGGGGCTCGCGTCAATTCTCTAGCCGCCGTTAGGTGGCGGTGAAGACCGTCTCGGCAGTCGCCTGTCGTTCGCGAATCAGGCTATGGACGGCTTCCACATCGCCGGCGCGCAGCAGCGCAATCGGATCTGGATCGCCATTGACGATGCCCTCGAAGAAGACCTTGCGATCCTGGTAGGTGGGGAAGAGATCCTTCGCCCAGCCACGCAAACCGTTGAGAATCTCGGCCAGTTGCGCATGGGGCTCACCGTACATCTCCGCGATTTCGCGCTTAAGTCGTTTGGCCAGCGCAGGGCTGGACCCGGAGGTTGAGATCGCAATTGCGATCGGCCCGGTGCGCACGATTGCCGGCAGAATGAAGTTGCAGAGCGGTGGTACATCCACCACGTTGACGAGCATCGCCCGCTGTTCTGCTTCGCGATAGATGCGCACATTCAGTTCGGTGTCTTCGGTCGCGGCCACAACGAGCAGGTGTCCGACGAGGTCCTCGCTGACGTACGCGCGCAGATCGAGCGAGATCGTTCCCTCTGCTGCGAGTGCGAGCACCGCAGCGCAGGCCGTCTTTGCCACCACGTGCACACGCGCATTGGCTACCAGCAGTCCCTCAATCTTCTCCAACCCGATTGGCCCCGCGCCAACAACGAGCGTGGGGCGGTCGCCAAGGTCGAGGCAGGCCATATAGAAAGTTTTCTCGAGCATCTTCGCGTTGCACGTGGCGTCGCAGCGGTCGAGCTTCAGGTCGCAGACACAGGGGCGAGGAGGCATATGCAGAGACTATCGCGGGTGGCTTGTCGGCAGATGAGGCACGATGGCGGGGCTATGGGCAACGTTCAGCACCTCTACGTGCACGTTCCGTTCTGCGCTCACCGCTGTGGCTATTGTGACTTCGTCACCGTTACCGGGCATGCCGACCAGCACGAGATCTATGTCGAGGCGCTGCTGCGCGAACTTGCGGTGCGCGGCGTTGTCCTCGACGAAACGCTCGAGACGCTCTACATCGGTGGTGGCACTCCCTCGCGACTCGGAGCGGACCTGCTCGGGCGCCTGCTCGACGCACTGCCCCGCGCAACGGTCGAAACGACTGTCGAGTGTAATCCCGAAGGTGTGGATGAGGCGCTCGCGCAGACTCTGGGCAGGCGCGGCGTCCGCGTCTCGCTTGGCGCACAGACGTTCGCTGCGCCATTACTCGCGACGCTCGAGCGACAGACGACGCCAGACCAGGTCCGTGCGGCGGTCGGACTCCTGCGTGCGGCCCGCGTACCGTCGCTCTCGCTGGACCTGATCTATGGCATTCCTGGTGAGCGCGAGAGTGACCTCGCGCGTGACCTCGCAACCCTTGAGGAGTTGGGTCCGGATCATGTCTCGGCGTACGAACTCGAGGCGAAGCCCGGTACCCGCTTCACGGTGCATCACGGCCAACTCCTCGAAAAGCAGGCCGAATTGTTGGAGCGGCACATGGATCTCGTGATCGACTCGCTCGCGAGTTCCGGTTTTGACTGGTACGAGATCGCATCGTTTGCGCGCGAACCAGAGCATCAGGGGCGACACAACCGCGCGTACTGGCGGGGGAAGGATTATCTCGGGATCGGTGTTGGTGCGGTCTCGACGGTGGCGGGCATGCGTCGTGTGAACGGGCCCAAGCTGGCCCGGTATCTCGACGATCCGGGCACAGCTCCCGCCAAGCAAGAAACGCTCGACGAGCGCACGCGGCAGACCGAGCGATTGATGCTCGGGTTGCGGTTGTCGGACGGTGTCGCGATCGCCGATGTCGAGTCGGTCCTCAATCTGCCAGCCCTGGAGCGTTTGGTGCAGATTGGCATTGCCACCACGGCTGGCGGTACGATTCGTCTCGACCGTCGTGGGCGGATGCTCCTCCACGATTGTGTCGCTGACTTACTCAATGACCATGCTGCCTGATCTCGACCTCACCCAACGCCGCCAGCAGGTGTTGCGCGCCGTGATCGAGGAGCACATTTCGACGGGACAACCGGTTGGCTCGAAGACGCTGGTACAGGCGCATGGCTTCGCCACGTCGGCATCGACCTTGCGCTACGAATTGGCCTGGCTCGAGTCGGTCGGTCTGCTTGGTCATCCGCACACGTCCGCCGGGCGCGTACCGACGGAGTCGGGATATCGCTTCTATGCCGGAACTTTGCTGACTGAACGTGGCGCTGTAGAGCCATTTGCAGTCGAGTTGAGCGTCGCGTCCCGCGAGGTGGACGACGCGTTGCGCGCGACGACGGAGGCTCTTTCGCAGGTGACGAGCTTGCTTGCGATCGCGAGTGCACCATCCGTTGCCGTTGCGGATATCCGGCATGTCGAGATCATTTCCCTTCAACCCCAAGTCGTGATGGTGCTCGTGATTACGAGTTCGGGTGCGGTGGCGAAGCGGGTCTTTGCCTTCGATTCGGCTGTCGATTCGGGCCTCGCCGAGTGGGCGCGCGTGTACCTCAACGAGACGCTGACGCACGATTCGATCTCGGAGCGCACGGTGCGGTCGCGTTTCGAAGATCCGGACCTCGATCCACAAGAGCGAGCCTTTCTCGATGCTATCGCGCCCGTCTTTCACGACCTCTTCGAGGCGGGTGCTGATCGACTCTTCGTTGGTGGCGCATCGCGCTTGATGAGCGAGTTGCGTGCGCAGGATCAGCACGAGCTCAATCAGTTGGCTGCGGTGCTTGAGCAGCGAGCGGTGATGCTCGACCAGTTGCGTGCCGCGTTGAGCGGTGACAGCGTGACCGTCCGGATTGGCGAGGAGCACAGTGATCCAGCGCTGCGGCCGCTCGCGATGATTACGGCCGGCTATGGGTTGCCTCAACGCGTGCTCGGCGCCGTGTCCGTGATCGGTCCAGTGCGCATGGATTACGCGCGAACGATCGTCGCGGTTCGTGGTGCTGCCGCCGCGTTGAGTGCCTATGTCGAAGGCGTCTACGAGGACGAGTGAGCGGCGGCCTCCTGACCCCCAT
>JBCKBR010000033.1:0-20902 GCA_038911065.1 Gaiellales bacterium
TGGCGCCGCGACCGCGTCGACCACGATCCTACTCAACAACACACCGACGCTGGCAACGCCGACCACAGCGACCTTCACCGACACGGCGGCAAACGACACCTTCTCGGTCGCCACGGGCATCCTCGCTGGCGCCGACGCTGATAGTGGAGACACGCTGACGTATGGCATCACGGGCGGCACCGATGCTACGACGACGGTCTCGAAGGCCGGTGCATACGGCACGTTGACGGTGACGAAGGCAACGGGCGCGTACTCCTACGCGCCGGATTCTGCCGTGATCAACGCGCGGACGACGAATGCGTCAGAGACATTCACCGTTTCTGTTTCGGATGGCACGGCCACGACGACGGAGACCTTCACGGCCTCGATCACGGGGGTCAACGACACGCCGACGCTGGCGACGCCGGCCACCGCGGCGTACACCGATACGACGGCGAACGATGTGTTCATCAATGCGACGGGCACGCTCGTGGGCGCAGACCGCGATACGAGCGCGACGCTCGCGTACGGGATCGCCACGGGTACCGACGACGGCACGACGGTGTCGAAGTCCGGGACCTACGGCACGCTTGCCGTCACGAAGGCAAACGGCAACTACGTCTTCACCCCGAACCGCGCAGCGATCAACGCGCGCACCGCTGATGCAACAGAGACGCTCACGGTCAGCGTGGGTGACGGCGCCGCGGCTATCACGCAGACGTACACCGTCGCGATCACCGGCTCCGCCGAGACCCCGGTGCTCGCATGGGCGACACCGGCCGCGATTGCCTACCCGACGCCGCTCGACGCAACGGGCCAGTTCAATGCCGCGGCGACGGATGCAACTACGGCGAGTGCCGTCACCGGCACGTACGTCTATTCAATCAGTGGCGTTACGGTGACATCTGGGCAGGTCCTCGATGCTGGCACCTACAGCCTGCACGTGGAGTTCGCCCCGACCGGTGCAGGCGCAGGCAACTACACGACGGTTTCGGCGAACGTCTCGCTGATCGTCAATCGTGAGGCGCAGGCGATTACCGTCCTCTCGACGTCGGTTGCGCCGATCTACGGTCAGACGACCACGCTCAGCGCGAGTAGCTACACCGGCTCCGGCACCATCACCTACGCACGCGCTTCGGGACCATGCACCGTCGTTGGTGCGACGGTGAACACGACGGGTATCGGTACCTGTCAGATCACCGCATCGATTACGCAGGATCCGAACCACAGCGCGGCAACATCGGCACCGCTCTCGATCGTCATCGGTGCCGCCATGCTGACGGTCACCGCACAGAACGCCCAGAAGCGCATCAGTTCGCCGGATCCCACGCTGATCGCGACCATCACGGGCTACCAAAATGGCGACACGGTTTCGGTGCTCACGTCGCCGGTGGTGGTTTCGCGCGCAGCGGGCGAGACGCTCGCGACGTACGCGATCACGGCCTCCGGTGCCGCCGCCGCCAACTACGTCTTCTCCTACGTACCGGCAACGTTTACGATCGTCGAGCACGACGTGGCGACGCTGACCTGGGCCGACCCCGCCGTGCTCACGTACGGCGCAGCGCTCTCCGTGACCCAGCTCAACGCCTCGGCGACTTTCGGTGGCTCTACCGTGGCCGGCACGCTCACCTACGCGATTAGTGGCACGACGATCAGCTCGGGCACGGTGCTCCCCGCAGGCAGCTATCTCGCAATCGCCACGTTCATGCCCACTGACACAGTCACCTACGCCATGGGCACCACGGTTCAGGCGGCGATCGTGGTGGAGCGCAAGCAGCTGAGCGTCAGCGGCGTGACCGCGGCCGACAAGGACTACGACGGCACGACGGCGACGACCGTAGGATTTGGTTCGGCCGCGCTCGTCGGTGTGATCGGTTCGGACGCTGTCACGCTTGACACCTCGCTGGCCACTGCGAGCTTCGCCACGGCTGAGATTGGCACGGGCAAGACCGTCCAGGTCAGTGGTCTGCAACTCAGCGGTGGCATCAATTACCAACTCGTGCAGCCGACCACGACGGCGATGATCCGCGGGGTAGCCCCCGGTGCGCCGACCGGTGCGACTGCGACCGCAGGTGATGGTCAGGCGACGGTCCAGTGGACTGCCCCGATCTTCACGGGCGGATCGCCAATCGCGGGCTACGTCGTGACGGCCGCGCCGGGCGGTGCCACCTGCACGTGGACCAGCGGTTCGCTGTCGTGCATCGTCGCTGGTCTCACCAACGGCACCGCGTACGCATTCAGCATCTCCGCGTCGAATGCCGTTGGCGCTGGTGTGCCATCGAGCGCATCGGTGACGGTCACGCCAACGAGCGTGGTGCAGACCTTCGCGCCCGACAACACCTCGGTCCAGCCCAACGGCTCGGCGACCGTGCAGGTCGGGTGCGCAGCCACCGCCCGTACCTGCTCGGTGACGGTCACGATGTTCGTCGGCTCGACCCGAATCGCCACCTCGCAGCAGCAGATCGCCGCGGGACAGACGAGCGGTATTGCGCTTGCCCTCCCGCTGAAGCTACAAAAGCAGCTCGCGGCCGTTGGCATCCTGCGCGTCCGCGTTCAGGTCGTCATCAACATCGATGGTTCACAGGTGACCGTCATGTCTGACATTGACCTCACCGCGCCGTCAGCGGAGAAGCTGGTAGATGTTCGTGTGCAGGCTGCAGCGGACGGCTCGACGACGATCACTGGCGACTGCTTAGGCACGGTCGTGACGCGCTGCGACGGCACCGTCACGCTCTACGCCGAAGCCGCGCCAGTCGAGCGAGCGGCGGGTCGTGCTGCGGAGAGGGTCATCGTCGGACGGAGCACCTTCGCGGGCCCTGCAGGCGGCACGGTCACCACACGGACGAAGTTGACGGCTGCCGGCCTCAAGCTGCTGCGAACGAAGGGTTCGATCCGCGTGATGCCCGTGATCGCCTTTAAGGGCGCGACGCGCGTTGAGGGCGACATGCCGAGCTTCGTATTGACACGGATGACGCCCGGGGAGTGGCTGCGCCGCGCGCTTGCAACCCTGTACGTAGGAGGGCAGCCGCGCGCCAAACTCAACGTGTTGCTCGACCAGGCCAAGCGTGGTGTTGTGCCTCGCGGCGTGATCGCCAACCGCATCGAGCAGGACATTATGTCGGCGCGCCTTATGGCCCGCGCTCGGGCTGCGGCGCTACCGATGCCGCCGCGCCGGATGCAGCCGGTCTCCAGACTTCTCCTGCGCGCCTTCGATCAGTCATTGATCGCCGACCGCGCCTACGTTGATTGGCTGCGGTCTGGTCAGCGTGAAGACACGAAGGGCTGGCGCCTGAGTCTGCGCGCCACGGCGACGAAATCACAGCTCCTCGCGATGTTGAGGCGGCTCGGTGCGCCCTACGGCATCCGCGTGCCGCATCCGACGACCTTATGGCCGTAAAAATTGCCTCGATCGCCTACTTAACCCCCCGGACTAGGCGGTCAGGCTCGATTTCGTGATGGGGGCGGACGCCACATCCCCGCGGATGTGGGGTCCGCCCTGCATCACGAAATCGAGGCTTCGAGTGCGGCGCGCAGGTCGGCCGGCAAGGGCTGTGAGGTATCGCGTGCTTCGTTTGTGTGCACGAGTACGCCACGTGCGTTCGCGGCGATGCGGCCGTCAGAGGCTGCGGTAATCGTCTCGCGCAGCGTGATTGAGGAGTTGCCGACGCTCTCGACCTCGACGCGCACGATTGCCTCGCCGTCTTCCTGCGTCAGTGGGGAGACGTAGTCGATCGAGATGTGTCGTACGACGAACGCCGTCAGCTCGGTGATGCCCTCACCGAGGGCGTTCATCAGCCAGGCGTCGCGCCCCTCCTCGAGGTAGGACAGGTAGACCGCATTGTTGACGTGGTTGAAGCCGTCGAGATCGCGCCAACGAATCGGTACATGTCTGATTCCCGGTTGAATCACAATTGAAATTCTCCTCGAGCAACCACCTTGCAGGAGCCACCAACCCGCGGCGGCTCGCCGGGAGCCACGTCGACTTCAATCCATGAGGGGCGCTGCATCTCGACGCCCTGGTGCATGATGATACGACCGGGCTCGACGACGCCAGACGCCAGCAGGTGCACGCCGAGCGCGCCCGCGGCAGACCCCGTCGCCGGGTCCTCAAAAATGCCATCGAGTGGCGAGAACATGCGGGTACGCAAGGTGTCGCCCTGCGGCGGCGCCCACAGGTAGATCGTATGCACCGCGTGACGCTCGAGCGCGCTCATGTTGGGCTGCGCGGCCGAAACGTCGGCGACGGGGCAGAGCAGGTGTGTGAGGCCGTTGGCGGCGAGCATTGGCTCGCCGACGAGTGGGGTACCGAGGGCCTCGCCGAGTTCGATCACGTCCACGTCTGCTGGGCCGATTAGCGGGTCGGGTTGTGTCATCCGCGCGCCGATGAGGGTGCCTCCCTCGCGCTCGATTTCGACAGGGATCAGCCCCATTCCCGTCTCAAAACCGATCGTATGGATCGGTGTTGCGCGGGCGATCACCCAGGCTGACCCGATGATGGGGTGGCCGGCAAACGGGATCTCCTGAGACGGCGTAAAGATCCGTAGCCGAGCCGTGCCGCCGTCTACAGCGCGCTGCAGAAACGTCGTCTCGGACAGGTTCGTCTCGCGTGCCAGCGCCTGCATCGTGGCGTCGTCGAGTCCGTCGCCTCCCGTAAAGACCGCGAGTGGGTTGCCCTCGAGTGCCGTTGTCGTGAAGACATCGACGATGACGTAGCGGAGCGTGCGCATTCCGGCACGATACCGCGCCTCACGCGCGCGAACTTAGCGAGTGACCGGCAGCCCCGCTCGCGACCAAGCGCCCATGCCGCCCTTGACGTCGATGGCCTGCAGTCCAGCTTTGCGTGCGACGCCGCACGCGTTGCTACTGCGTGCCCCGGAGCGGCAGATGAAGGCGATCGGCTTGCCGAGCTTCTCGAGTTCCGGTAGTCGTTGCGACAGGCCGCCGAGCGCGACGTGCTTGGCGAGCGGCGCGTGGCCGCTCTTCCATTCGCCCTTCTCGCGCACGTCGACGAGCACGACCTCGCCGGTCGTGGCGCGGCGCTCGGCCTCGGTCACATCGATGGCGTCTCCGCCACCTCCAAAGAGTTTCGACGGCATCAGGAGCTCTCCACGGGTTGAGGAATCACATTCACAAGTCTACAACCGTTTAGTAGTGTAGTCTATTCCCATGCAATCGTCCACGACCGTCCCTCACCCGCTCCCTCCGCTCGTCGTCGAGATCGTGGCCGCGCGGTTTCGCGCACTCGGCGAGCCGATGCGCATCCGCATCCTCGATCGTCTTCGCGACGGCGAACGCACGGTTGGCGAGCTCGCCGAGGATTTGGAGACCACCCAGCAGAACGTCTCAAAGCACATTAGTCTGCTGCAGCGCGCCGGCATCGTCGCTCGGCGTCGCGATGGTGTGCGCACGCCATACGCAATTGTTGACCCCACGGTGCTCGACCTCTGCGGCATCGTCTGTGGTGGCATTCGCCGCGATGCCGAGAGCGTCACTTCGGCGCTCGGCGGCTAACACCGCGTAGGCTGCCGCGGATGAGTACACCCCTCTGGGTTCCTGATGCGGACACGATCGACCAGGCGCAGTCGACGCAGCTGGCACGCCACTTCGGATTGGCAACATACGAGGAGTTGCTCGCCTTCTCGCTGGCCGATCCCGAACGCTTTTGGGACGAGACGACGAAGTGGCTCGACCTCGACTGGCAGACACCATGGACACAGGTCCGCGACAGCTCGGATGGCATGGCTTGGACGCGTTGGTTTGTCGGTGGCCGGCTCAACCTCGCGTGGTCGTGCGTTGGGCGTCATCTCGCGGCCGGCCGCGGCGACCATCTGGCCGTGATCGTTGAGCACGAGGACGGCTCGGTTGAGACGCGCACGTTTGCGGAACTCTGGGACGAGATCGGGCGGCTCGCGCTCGCGCTGCGCCTGCTCGGTGTCGGCGCAGGCGATCGGGTCGCAGTCGTACTGCCGATGGGGATCGAGGCGACTGCCGCAATCTATGCAGCCGCACGCATCGGTGCGATCGCCGTGCCGATCTTCTCGGGTTTCTCGGCGGCCGCAATTGCAGCACGGTTTGCGGATTGCACCGTCAAGGTGGTGATCGCCCAAGACGTCAGCTATCGCCGCGGACGCGAGGTCGCTGTCCGCACAACGGTCGAGGAGGCATTGGCAATCAGCCCCGTCGAGCACACGATCATCGTCGGCGGTGGCGACCACGGCCATGCCGACTATCACGCACTGATCAGTGCGCATGACGGCGCCGACTGCGACACCGTCTGGGTCGACAGCGAGCACCCGGTTTTTATCTGTTACACCTCGGGCACGACGGGCAAGCCCAAGGGGGCTATCCACGTCCATGGTGGGCTGCTCGTCAAGCTCGCGCTCGAAGGCCGACTCTGTGCCGACCTGCGCCCCGACGATCGCGCAATGTGGTTTACCGACATGGGTTGGATCATGGGGCCGTGGATCACGATTGGCGCGCACGCGGCCGGCGTCACGATGGTGTGTTTCGACGGTGCGCCCGATTGGCCGGATCCCGCACGGCTCTGGCAGCTGGTTGAACGGCACCGCTTGACGTTTCTTGGTGTCTCACCGTCGTTGACCCGCGCGTTGCAAGCACATGGCGATGCGTTGCCTCGCGCCTCGGATCTCTCGAGCCTTCGCGTGTTCGGTTCGACGGGCGAGCCGTGGAATCCCGAGCCGTACACGTGGCTCTTCGAGACCGTGGGGGGCAGCACGCGGCCGATCATCAACATTTCGGGTGGCACCGAGGTCGGCGCTGTCATTCTCGGCTGCGACGTGACGCTGCCGCTCGCCGCCTGCTCGCTTGGGCGCCCGCTGCCCGGCATGGATGTCGATGTCTTTGATCCCGATGGCAACTCGCTGACGGACGAGGTTGGCGAGCTCGTCATCCGCGCGCCCTGGCCAAGCATGACGCGCGGCCTCTGGAACGCGCCGGATCGTTATGTCGAGTCGTACTGGACGCGCTACGGCGGGATCTGGACGCATGGCGATTGGGCGACGCACGAACAAGACGGCGCGTGGTTCCTGCATGGGCGCAGCGACGACACGCTCAACATTGCTGGCAAGCGTGTTGGGCCAGCGGAGTTCGAGTCGGCACTGGTGTCCGACCCGGCTGTCATCGAGGCCTGCGCCGTGGGTGTGCCCCACCCGATCAAGGGCGAGGCCGTCCACTGCTTCGTGGTCTTGGCAGCGGGCACAGAGTTCGACGACGACCTCTACGCGCGGCTTCGTGGCGCAGTCGAGCGCGAGCTCGGCCCGGCCTTCCGTCCCGATCGCATTACGCCTGTCAGCGAGTTGCCAAAGACTCGCAGTCAGAAGATTGTGCGGCGTGCCGTGCGCGCCGTGCTGCTCGATCAGGATCCGGGCGATCTCTCAACGCTGGAGAACCCGTCTGCGCTCGATGCGATCCGGGCGGCGCGTCGTGATGCATAGTGAGTCGATGAGGATCTCTCGCGCGATCGTGATTGTGTTGGTCTGCATGGTGGCAGCGCCCGTTGCGCAGGCGCAGGCGCGCGCGTTTCGTGCCACTACGACGCCCATCCCCAAGGCGATGCGTACGGCGATGACGGGCGTTTCGTGGCACAAGGGCTGTCCGGTCGGGCTCGGTTCTCTGCGACTGATCACCTCGACCTACCATCGTCCCGACGGGTCGGTGGCGACGGGGCAGTTGATCGTCCATCGCGATGTTGCTGCGGCCGTGACGTGGATTCTACGGCGATTGTGGCGACTCGATTTTCCGATTGCGCGGATGGAGCCGGTCGATGCGTTTGGTGGTGACGACTGGGTGTCGATCGAGGCAAACAATACTTCGGCGTTCAATTGCCGCGTCGCGACGGGTTCGACGCGCTGGTCGAACCACGCCTACGGCTACGCGATCGACATCAATCCAATCGAGAATCCGTGGATCGAAAACGGCAGGGTCTTCCACAAGGCATCGAAGCCATACATCGATCGAACCATCCGCAAGAGCCCGTTGCAGATATTGCCGGGTGACGCGGTGGTCCGGGCGTTCGCTGCGGAGGGTTGGGGGTGGGGTGGCAACTGGTCTGGGTCGACTATCGATCCGCAGCACTTCTCGGTCAATGGTCGCTGACTGCACAAAAGGACCCCCGGGTCCTTTTGTGCAGTTTGCGTGCGGCGAGGTTGTGTAGGCGGGCGGCGCATCTTCATGCAACGGTGGCCGTAGGCAGGCTACGCTGCCCTCAGCCACGCAAGGAGTAGAGCATGACGCGCACAGGATTTGTATGGGATGAGAAGTACGTGTGGTTTGACAGTCGGGGGTACCAGGACTGGTTGCCAGCAGAAGCGCTCTTCCAGCCCATGCCTTCGCCCGAGACGGCGGAGGGCAAGCGGCGCTTTAAGAACCTGCTCGATGCGGCGGGCATCACGCCACAGCTCGTCACGATCCCCACGCGGCACGCCACCGTCGACGAGATCGCGCGGCTCCATACGCGCGAGTACATCGCTCGCATCAAAGAGATGAGCGACGGGTTTGGTGGCGATGCGGGCGAGGAAACGCCCTTTGGGCCTGGTGGTTACGAGATCGCGCTGCTCGCGGCCGGTGGTGCGATGAATGCCGTCGCCGCTGTGATCACGGGTGACTGCGAAAACGCTTACGCACTTGTGCGACCACCCGGGCATCACGCCGAACGAGATTTGGGTCGCGGCTATTGCATCTTTGCCAACACTGCTCTCGCTGCCCGCCACGCGCAACTCGATCATGGGCTGAAACGCGTCGCGATTGTCGATTGGGATGTGCATCACGGCAATGGCACGGAGCACGCCTTCTACGACGATCCGAGCGTCCTGACGATCTCCTTGCACCAAGACGAGTGCTACCCGCCGGACAGTGGTCACGCGCACCAGACGGGTGAGGGTGCCGGGGTTGGCGCGAACCTCAATGTTCCGCTTCCCCCGGGTGGTGGTCGCGGACCATACGAACTCGCACTGCGCGACGTCGTGTTGCCGGCACTCGAACGCTTTCAACCCGAATTGATCCTGATTGCCAGTGGTCTCGACGCGAACATGTACGACATCAATGCGCGGATGAACCTTAAGGCCGAGGATTATCGCGATTTCACACAGTTGCTGATGGACGCGGCTGGGCGCCTGTGTGGTGGTCGCCTCGTGATGATTCACGAGGGCGGTTATTCGGATATGTATACGCCGTATTGTGGTCTGCGGATTGTCGAGACACTCAGTGGACTCACGAGCACTGTCCCGGATGGGACGATGACGTATGGCGCTAACACGGCCTTGCATGAGCACGAGCGCGTCGCTGTTGCTGCTGCCGCTGCCAATGTTGAGCAGGTCCCGACACCATGAGTTTCGACGAGCGGCACGTTCGCGACCGTAGTCTCTGGCTCGACACCTTGCCTGGGGTGATTAGGCCGCGTCCAGCATTGCAGGGCGATGCCGATTACGACGTCGCGATTGTTGGTGCCGGGATGACGGGCTTGTGGACTGCCTACTGCCTGCTCGATGCCGAGCCGTCGCTGCGCGTTTGTGTGATCGAGCGCGAGGTCGCGGGGTTTGGTGCGTCGGGTCGCAATGGCGGCTGGGTGTCGGCGGGTATTGCTGCTGGTCATGACGTGTGGGCGAAGCGGTCGGGCGAAGAGGCCGTGCGTCGTGCTGAGCGAGCGACGTGGGAATCGGTCGATTGGATCGGCGACCGCATTGTGCAGGAGGGGATTGATTGCGGTTTCAAGAAGGGCGGCGTCCTCTGCGTGGCGCGTACGCCAGCGCAGGAGGAACGCGTTCGTTCGTATGTCGATCAGCATCGTCAGTGGGGTTGGGGAGAGACGGACGTCAAGATTTTGACGTCCGGCGAGGTCGCGGAGCGCGTCAGCATCTCGGATGTGCGCATCGCCTATACGACTCCGCATGGTGCGCGCGTCAATCCGGCGCGTCTCGTGCGGGGCCTTGCCGACGCGGTCGAGCGCAAGGGTGGTGTGATCTACGAGCAGACGGCGGCGCAGTTCATCGAGCCAGGTCGTGTCGCGACGGAGCACGGCACCGTGCGTGCGGAGCACGTGGTGCGTGCGACGGAAGCCTTTACGGTGCAATTCAAGGGCCAGGCGCGCACGTACCTACCGCTCTATTCGTTGATGATCGCCACCGAGCCGTTGTCGGACGCTGTCTGGCAGGAACTCGGCTGGAATGGGTGCGAGACGATCTCGGATGCGCATCATCTGTTCTTCTATGCGCAGCGCACGCCCGACAATCGCATTGCGATCGGCGGGCGTGGCGCGCCGTACGGTCTGGGCTCGCCGGTCGATGAGCACTACGAGCAGAACGAGAAGGTGCGGGCGCGGCTGGTGCGAACGCTGTACGAATCGTTCCCGGCAACGAGGGGCGCGGAGATTACGCACCACTGGGGCGGGGCGCTTGGGGTACCGCGTGACTGGTCGATGACGGTATCGCACGATTCAACGACGGGCCTGGCCTTCGCTGGTGGCTATTCGGGGCATGGTGTGGCGGCGACGAGTCTGTCGGGTCGTACGCTTGCGGATCTGATTTTGCGGCGTGAATCGGATTTGACGACGATGCCGTGGGTCAATCATCCGGTCAAGCAGTGGGAGCCAGAGCCGCTGCGGTGGATTGCCAGCCGAGCGATTATCAACATCATGGGGCAGTCCGACGAGATCGAGGATGCGGGTAGCGATGGTACGGCGCGGCGGATGGCGATCATCCGGCCGTTCCTCGGCCACTAGCGGGTGTGCTGAAAGTGCACAAAAGGACCCGGGTCCTTTTGTGCACTCGCCAACCACCTCTGTGCGTCCTCGGCGCGTTTTACGGGCGAACTGGTGCGCCAATTGCTAGGAGCGCCTAGAATTCCGACGTGGCGCCCCATAGTTTCATGGAACCACTCAAGAATCCAGCCGCCGCAGCGCTTCCCGGCGAGGCGCGCGTGCTGGCGGCAGCGGAGGAGTCGCTAACGGGCAACCGTCGCGGCTTCAGGAAGCTCTGGCCATTTCTCGGACCGGCCTTCGTCGCGGCAATCGCCTATGTCGATCCGGGCAATTTCGCCACCAACATGGCGGCCGGCTCTGGGTATGGGTACCTGCTGCTGTGGGTGATCCTCGCTGCCAACCTGATCGGCATATTCGTCCAGTCGATGAGTGCGAAACTCGGCATCGCATCGGGTATGTCCCTTCCCGAAGCATGCCGCGAGCGCCACTCAAAACCCGTCGTGATCGGCCTCTGGCTGGTCGCCGAATTCGTCGCGATGGCAACCGACCTCGCCGAGTTCGTGGGTGCGGCAATTGCACTCAACCTCCTCTTCGGATTGCCCTTACTGCCCGCCGCGCTCGTCACAGCTGTCGGCTCGTTCGGCATCCTCGCACTCCAGACACGTGGCGGATTTCGTCACCTAGAGGCCGTCATCACGGGACTGCTCGGCATCATCATCCTCGGGTTTCTTGTTCAGTTGATTATGGCCGGCCCGGATGGAGTCCAGATTGCGCGTGGTTTGGTTGTGCCTGGCTTCGATGGCACGGAGAGCATCCTGCTCGCTGCTGGCATCCTCGGTGCGACGGTGATGCCGCACGTCATCTACTTGCACTCAGCATTGACGAAGCCGCGCGCGGCTGGGCGCTCCGAAGCAGAGCGCGCGCAACTGATCCGCTTTGAGCGCATCGATGTCGTGATCGCGATGGCGATCGCCGGTGCCGTCAATATGTCGATGCTGATTGTTGCCGCCGCCGTGTTCCACGAGCGCGGTCTCACGAATGTGGTTGATCTCGATCAGGTGCACGCGCTGCTTGGATCGTTGCTGT
The DNA here is from genome assembly GCA_038911065.1 of Gaiellales bacterium. Lineage (GTDB taxonomy): Bacteria > Actinomycetota > Thermoleophilia > Gaiellales > F1-60-MAGs149 > F1-60-MAGs149. The sequence goes on from JBCKBR010000033.1 coordinate 11,780, forward strand.
CGCCCGCAGCCGCATTCCTTTTCGCGATCGCTCTCTTGGCTTCGGGCGTGTCGTCGAGCAGTGTCGGCACGCTCGCCGGGCAGATCATTATGGAGGGTTTCATTCATCGTCGCATCCCACTATTTCTGCGGCGATTGATCACAATGGCACCCGCGATTGTGATCATTGCAATCGGCGTTAACCCCACGCGAGCGCTGATTCTCAGTCAAGTTATCCTCAGTTTCGGCATCCCGTTCGCATTGATCCCACTCGTCCTCGCGAGTCGCGATCGCAGGATTATGGGGCGCTTCGCGATCAGCCGACTAACCATTGCCAGCGCAACGGTCGTGGCAGGATTGATCATTAGCTTGAACGCATTCCTGCTCTGGCGCACGTTCGTGGGCAGCTGATCGATCTGCCTAATAGGTTTGGTCTGCTGCTCGCCTGTCAGGCCTGCGCACCGCTGCGCCTGGCGCCTGACGATCTAGGCGAGCTCGACGCGATAGCGCGCGCTGGTCTCGGCGGCGACGACCGCTTCGGTCGCACCATCGAGCAGCTCGGTCAGCACGAGTTCGTGCTCGACGAAGCGGAAGACCGCGTGCTCGGTGATGACTGTTTTGACGACGCCAGCGGCGGTCAATGGGAACGTGCAGGCCGGGATCAGCTTTGGTTCTCCATCGGGCGTTAGGGCGGTCATCGTGACGATCACGCGTTTGGCGCCAACGACGAGATCCATCGCGCCACCAACGCCGAGCGCTTTGCCGCCGGGGACCATCCAGTTGGCGATATCGCCAGCCTCGGATACCTGTAGCGCACCCAACACGGCGGTGTCGATGTGGCCGCCGCGGATCATTGCGAACGATGCTGCCGAGTCGAAGATCGCTGCGCCTTGCGTGAGTGTCACGGGCATCTTGCCGGCGTCGATCAACTCCACGTCGACCTCGCCGGCGACGGGTCGTGGGCCGACGCCGAGCAGTCCGTTCTCCGTGTGGAGGAAAACGTCGGTTGCGGGGTCGAGAAAGTTCGGGATGCGGTTCGGAATGCCGATGCCGAGGTTGACGATCTCGCCCGTCTGCAGCTCGCGAGCTGCACGGGCAGCGATCACGTCGCGCGCGTCACTCATGCGTCAGCTCCCTGCAGATCGGCGAGTCGGATCGTGCTCGGCACGAGACGATTGACGTAGAGGTGGGGCGTGTGGATCGATTCCGGCTCGAGTGATCCGACGGGGCCGATCTCGGCCACCTCGGCAATTGTCAGTGCTGCAGCGCTCGCCATCGCGGGGTTGAAGTTTTGTGCGGTGCGGCGATAGCGGAGATTGCCGAGCGTGTCGCCCCAGGTTGCATAAACCAGTGCAACATCAGCCTTGATTGGAGGTTGTAGGACGCAGAGCACGCCATCGATCTCGCGCTGCTCACGACCCTCAGCGAGTTCGGTGCCTGCACCGACGGGTGTGTAGAACCCGGCGATGCCAGCACCACCGGCGCGAATCGCTTCGGCGAGCGTGCCTTGGGGGATCAACTCGTAGGCGAGTGCGCCACTCATGGCGGCTTCGACGGCTTCGGGATTGGAGGTAAAGAACGAGGCGATTGCCTTCTTGATACGGCCCTGCCGCAGCAACAGGCTGAGACCGCGGCCAGCCTCACCGACGTTGTTCGAAATGATCGTCAGATTCGTCGCTGTCGACTGTTCGACGAGCGCGTCGATCAGTGTCAGTGGCGCGCCCACAAGACCAAAGCCGCCGACCATGATCGTGGCGCCGTCGGGAATCTCCGCAATTGCGGCAACTGCTGTGGTCGTCTGCGCTGGCATCTGGGGCTATCGTAACCGCGCGATGCCGTAGTCCCGGAGAGTGGGCGCACCTGGTATCGAACCAGGGACCTCTCGCGTGTGAGGCGAGCGCTCTACCGCTGAGCTATGCGCCCGGGATGTCCGCACGGTAGCGAACCAGCGGTTTCGGCTTGTTCAGCCCACCGTCCGAAATCACCGCAGCAGCCCAGTTCTCTTAGTCTGATCCTGCTACCTGGCTTGTTCTGGCTCGGCGTCTGATCTGGCGTTATGTGATGTGTCGTTCATGGCAGATACCGATTGTGCGACCGCTTGAGGCAGTTTCTATGAATCCATCCCTGACGACAGTTGGATGTACAACTTCATCGCCTCACTCTCAGACAGCATCAACACGTCCTGCTCGTCTTCCTTGCCAACCTCAATCAGAAACCGGACAAGCCAGAACGGCTTTGCAATGACTTGTTCGGTCATCGGCGATGTTGTCGTTGAGCGTGGCGCCGGACTGCTAGAAGCGAGAACTTCCCAGAATTGTGATTCGGATTCCAATGCCAATTGATGACGCCAGACCTTGTTCCACAGGCCGACTGATGGGAACGCCGGGCCGCGACCATGCGACACCTTGGTACGCAGCACAGATCCGTCGCCAAGAGTCTTCGTGTATCGCTCATGGTCATTAGAGCGGACCTTTCCCCAGCCGTCAGCATCGAGAAACTGTCTGATTTGACGCTTCGTCGGAATCGACCCGTGCGCCATGGCAGATTAGACCGCCGCTGGTTGCGTTTCAGAGAACAGCTCATCGTGGAGACGGCTGTTTGCATCTGCGATCAGAGCTCGAAGGACGTGCGCAAATTGGTGCGAACGATTTGGTGCGCGAGACGCATCGCTCTCGAGGTACCAGTTGATGTACTCGCGAACTTCTGCTTCAAGATCGATCATCGCCTCAGCGAGCGTCGTGCCCTGCCCATAGATCTCAAACTCTGGAAGCCAAACACTGACCCCCTCGTCGGAGGCGAGAACCTCGGGACTGAAGCGCTGTTGTGGCATCAGTTTGATCAGGTCCTGAGCCCCGATCAGTAGTGCCAGATCACGAGAGCCGCGACGTATTGCGGTCGGTCGATGCTCATGAACAGCCCGAGTCATGTGCTCGCCGATGTTGGCACGAAAGAGCGTGGTTGACGTTTCGAATTGCGACATGGCGACAGTGTACAGGATGTACAGAGTGTGCGCCAGTATTTTCGATTGCTCAGATCAATGCTGTGCGGCCTTCGTCTTGCGATAGCTGTGCGAGTGGACGAACTGCATGCGTCGGTGAAAGCCCGTCCCGTGTCTGTGGGGGTTGGTGGTTGTTGCTGGCGGGTGCCGCTGACGCTGCTAACGGAGCGAGAGGGATTCGAACCCTCGAGACAGGTTAACCCCGCCTACACGATTTCCAATCGTGCTCCTTCAACCACTCGGACACCGCTCCAGTCGGGTGGGAGCATACCGGGGTCGTAAAGATGGGCTCGCCGCTTGTGTGGGGTTCGATGCCTCGATTTCCGTTTGGGGTCAGACCCCAAACGGAAGCTCGTCTAGGTGGCAGAGATCCCGACGCCGACAGGGCACGACACGCCGGTGCCGGCAAGACCGCAATACCCGTTCGGATCCTTGTCGAGGTACTGCTGGTGGTAGTCCTCGGCGTAATAGAACGTGGTCAAGGGTGCAATTTCGGTCGCGATCTCACCCTTGTGTGCCGCGGTTAGTGCGGCTTGGAAGGCAGCACGTGAGGCCTCGACGAGGGCGAGCTGTTCGTCACTGCTCGTATAGATCGCCGAGCGATACTGCGTGCCAACATCGTTGCCTTGACGGTTTAGTTGGGTCGGGTCGTGCCCTTCCCAGAACACGCGCAGAATCTCTTCGCACGCGATTTGGGCAGGGTCGAAGACAACGAGGACGGCCTCGGTATGCCCCGTCTGGTCCGTGCACGTCTCGCGATATGTCGGATTCTCAGTGAAGCCGCCGGCGAACCCAACCGCGGTCGTGTAGACGCCTGGTAGGCGCCAGAACAATCGCTCGGCACCCCAGAAGCAGCCCATGCCGACGACGAGTTGTTCGAGGCCTGCGGGGAAGGGCGGCTGGAGTGGTGTAGCTAGGACGGTGTGGTGTTCGCTCACGGTGATCTCCTCGGTTCGGCCCGGCAGTGCGCTTGTCGCGTCGAGGGACGCATGGCGATTAGCACGGCGCGAGAGAAAGGGCATAGGCATAGGGTACCTACCTGCACGCATCGTGTCGGCGCTCCTGCCGCCGGGTTACATCCCGCCGCGTTCCGCTGCGATGCGAAAGGATCTTCAAACTCTTGCCCATCGAACCCGCCCCCACCGCGCTTGCCGATCGACCACTGACCGAGCCACACCCAGACCGTCTCTGGTCTGATCATCCCGACCGCGCACGGATCCTCGCCGAGCACGCCAAGGCGATAGAGCAAGGAGAGCCAGGCTATCTCGATCCCAGCACGGGTCTGTTTGTGATGACGGCCGCAGTGCACGCCCAGCGAGGCGTTTGTTGCCAGCGCGGTTGTCGGCACTGCCCGTACGTCACATAACCGACGCTACGCGTGTTCAGCATTGCGGAATATCGATGCGACATGCGTGATCGCGACACCGTCCGCGTCGGCACGCGCTGCCGGCCCAGACGCGCACGCCTTCAGCGGAACTGGCGGATCGTCGAGGCCGAGCTCGCTCCAGTATCGGTCTGATGTGCCCACCGGCGGCGCGTCAGGCGCTACACGATTGCGGTTACCGAATGCCGAGTTCGGAGAGGAGCGCGCCACCGCGCTCTGCCGCAGCTGCAGGATCAAGCACGGGATGCTCAAGGCGGTTCAGGCGATCGGCATCCGACGTCGTCCGCCACTTGGCAAGATCATCAATCGCCGCCATGTGCCCCATGCGTTCACATGCGGCGCGGAGCTCATTCAGGAGAAGATCCGTTGGCATGGGCAGAATATATCGCACGATCAACGGCCGTGGTAACGGTCTTGGAGTGCTGTACAAGTGATCTATCACCGGTCACAACCCGTGCGCGTGAGCGGAACGCGGCGTTGGCTGGGTAGACTTACCGTATGAGCGGCCTCCTCGCGCAGACTGTCCCGCTTGCATTCGCTGCTGCGATCAGCCCATTTGTGCTGATGGGTATCCTCGCGATTCTTGGTGGCGCGCACCCGAAGAAGCACGGGATCGCGTACACGCTGGGCGTTGTTTCCGGGACCGTTGGGTTGCTCGTGGCCGGCATGCTCGTGATCGGCGCGCAGCAGGGCAAGGCGGATGCGGGCCCGCTCGGCTCGACGACGGCGCACCTGATCATCGGCATCGTGCTGATCGGTTTTGGTGCTCTGATGGTGCGGCCCAAGCAGAAGAGTGCGAAGGACACGGCCGACCACAAGCATCGGCAATTGATCAAGTCGAATGCGCCGCTGGCCGAGTTCTTCCTACTCGGCATCGTCTTGATGTTTACGAACTTCTCAACGATTGTTGTACTGATCGCGGTCTTGCACGGCGTTGCTCGTGCCGGTCAGGGCTTGGGTGCCAACATCATCGCGCTGGCAATTGTCGCCTTCATCACCGTACTGCCAGCAACCGCGCCGCTTGCAACCGCGTTGTTCGGTGGCGAAAGGCTCTCGGCTGATGTCACGCGCCTCGGCGGTTGGACGACGAAGAACGGAAAGTACATCCTCGCGGTGATGTTGGTGGTGTTCGGCGTGCAGGACGTGCTGCAAGCATTCGGACACTAGCTCCGAGGTCAGGCTGTAGGTGCGCTGGTGAACCGTTTTACGCGTATGTAAGCGATGTACGTGACAAAATGGGAGTGTTTAGCATGACGAAATGGGAGTGTCCATAGGTTCGTGATGTGCGCTTGAAAACCCACGTTAACGCGGGTTCGCACGGTTGCTGGGAGTGTCGCCCCAATTGCGAACCGGGTCGACCAGCAGTGCGAGCGTGAGGGGCGCGGTCCAGCCGCCCGACTGCGCACGCGTGCAGCCGTACACGAATACGAGCAGCCACGTCGCGACGCTGCGAGCGTACGTACTCATTCTGCTACGGTTATGAACAGTTCATAACGAGGTGATTATGGCGCGCAGCGCAACATCGGTGGCGTTCTCGGTAACGGAGAACGATTTACCGCGGCTTGAGCGCATGGTCACCACGTACGGGCGGGGCAACCGGAGCGAATTGCTCCGCCTGCTGATGGATCGGTTCGAAACTGCTGAACGCGCGGCGCGCTTGCGGAAGTTGCAGGCGTATGGGGCGGCCAAGTCGGCGGAGCGGGGTATCGCGTTGGAGGACGTGGTCAACCTCGTTCGCGACGTGCGCTCGACCATGTCACCACCCGCGTGACCGATCGGCTCCGCGTCGTCTTCGACGCGAACGCACTCGTGGGTGCGGTTGCCGCTGGCGCGTCTGACTTCGAGTCCTGGCCGAGCCCGCCACCGACGAGTAGCAACGCGTTCGCCGACTGTCTCGGTATCGCGAACGATGCGCGCGAATTCAGCCTCTATCTCTCGGAACACGTATTGACGGTCACCGCGCACGTGTTGACCGATGCGGAGCACGGCTTCGGCTGGGACCTCGAGCACACGCGCGAGTACATGGAGATCCTGATCGAGATCGCCCAAGCGTCGGGTGGTGCAGTGCTCGATCCCCGGGAGCGGGTGAGTGACTGCTCCGACTTTGAGGACAACCGCATCCTTGAGCTCGCGCTGGCGTGCGATGCCGCCCTCATCGTCAGCGACGATGCGCACCTTACGGAGTTGTCGCCATGGCGAGGACGTCCGGTCTTGCGTCCGCGCGAATTCGCCGCGAGAACCGATGTGATGCGCCGATCCAATTCCCGTTCAGACGACTGATCCCCGCCCCGAGGTGGGATTCGAGAGCCGGCCCAGGGGCTGTCGGGTTGGTGTGAGGGTTGTGGCCGGTGTCTTCGAGGCTGCTGCCAAATGTTCACAGAAATACACATACTTCACGTCAACGTGATGTATGATTGAATCCGTGATCATTTCCACTACCCATCCCTCGGGGACCACTGCGGGGCGCGCAGCAGACGCCCTGCGCTCCATTCTTCCTCCGGGCTTACCCACCCGGGTTAGCCGGTCCACTGATGGCCGTGTTGACATGGAAGTCAGCGGTGTGCATCTCACTGTGGCTTGGGTCGGTGAAGGGCGCTCTGGAACCATTCGCGAGGCGATCGCTTGCCCTCTGGAGGCTGATTCGTTCCTCGTTATTGTGGGGCGCCGACTTCCTCGCGCAGCGAGGGCCGCTGCGGTTGATGGTGGCGCGGGTTGGATTGATGAGTCTGGGGCAGCATTCATCATGGCGCCTGGCTTGATCATTGACCGTCAGGCGGTTGAGCGAGCTGCCCCTGCTCACGCATGGACGCGGGCAACGCTGGCGATCGCTGAGTCGGTACTCCTGGGGAGCCCTGCCACCGTCTCCGCGGTAAGCGCGGTGACAGCGCTCTCTGCAGGGGCATGCGCTCATGGTCTTCGCCTGTTGGAGGACGCCGCGTTTCTCTCGTCGTCCATGGCGCGCGGGCGTGACGCTGGTCGAGTGCTCTCAGATGCTGATGGACTCCTTGGTGCATATGTCGAGACATATCGGAGCTTCCGGCGGCCAGATGTACTGACGTGTGCGGTGCGGGAGCCCGAGTTATGGGACCGCGTGCGATCCGCTGGTGCCGCCTGGGCTGCGGCGGGCACGCGGTGGGCTGTGACCGGCGTGGCCGGCGCACACGTCGTCGCGCCGTTCCTCACCAGCATCGGGGCCGCTGAGATCATCCTGGATGCCAAGTCGCCTGCTGAACTTCGAGCCATGTCCGAGGCCGCAGGGCTGCACCCGGCCGAGGGCGGCAGAATCACACTTCGTTCCTGGACATCACCGGGAACCCTAGTACTCGCACGCGAGGTGGACGGCCTCATGGTCGCGCCCTGGCCGACCCTGTATGCAGACGCCCTGCATGTCGGAGTACGCGGTGAAGATGCGGCCGCCCATCTCTTGGAGGTCATGAATGGCTAGCGAACCCATAACCCGCAGCCGGCAGTCGCGCCTAGCGGCCGAGCGTGCGCTGGTTCTCGTTGCCCTGAACTACGGCGCAACCCCGCCCTTTGTCCTGCTCGGCGGATTGGTACCCGACCTACTGTGCCCGAAGGCTCCGATCGCGCATGCAGGCACAACCGATATTGACGTTCAACTGGACATCGAAATCGCGACCGACGGCGTGAATGCGCCCGTGCTTGAGCAGTCACTCCTCCAGTCGGGGTTCATGCCAAGCGACGAGAATATCTGGCGCTGGTAAATGCGAAGCGACGAAGGCACCGTCACCGTAATCAAGTTCGAGTTGTTCGCGGACCGGGCCGATGTGGCACAGGGAAGCGTGATCGGGTTCGACGCCTGCCAGCGGCTCGGGGCCGTGAATCTCCGCGGCACTGGATGGGTGGCTCGCGACTTCGAGGCGCGCGTCCTGCACAGCATCATTGGGAACGCCCCGAAGCAGGCCACCATCAATGTGGCGGGCCTCGGCGGGTTCCTAGTGGCAAAAATGTTCGCGGCGAGGACCCGTCGGGCTCCGAAGGATTGGTACGACATCGCCTACGTTCTTCAGCACAACCAGGCAGGCGGCCCGCTGGAGGCTGCGGCTGCCGTCAGGGCGCTGATCCGCGCAGAGTCTGCTGCGGAAATCGAACTCCTGCTCACTGACCTCAATGCCAACTTCGCTGCAACCTCCTCTCAGGGCACATCAGCGTACGCCGCTCAGATCTACGCTGATGACCCGGATATCAATGAGCCACAAGCCCGACTGGATGCGCAACTCACTGTTCAGGCGTTCGTCGACGCGGTGAAGTCCACGACGATGACCTGAACGATGCAGTCCACATAAAACTGCGCGCGACACCGGCCACCGACGCTCTGAAACAGATTGCTTGGAGTGGCGCTACGGATGCGAACCGAGTTGACCACCAGGAGGCGGAGAGGGTGGGATTCGAGAGCCGGCCCAGGGGCAGGCAGGGATGGGTGCGGTCCCTGGCCGGTGTCTTCGACGCTGCTGCTCAAGGTCGACGGAGTCGGGCTTGACGGAGTGGGCGATGGTTGGGTGCTGGTTACCGTGCAGCACGCGTCGAAAACCCACGTGTAACGCGGGTTCGTGCGATGGCTGGGAGTGGCGCCCCAATTGCGAACCGAATTGACCACCAGGAGGCGGAGAGGGTGGGATTCGGGAGCCGGCCCGGTACGTGTCGAGTTGGTGTGAGGGTGCTGGCCGGTGCCTTCGACGCTGCTGCTCAAGGCCGGCGGAGTCGGGCTTGACGGAGTGGGTGATGGTTGGCTGCTGATGACC
>JBCKBR010000034.1:0-20215 GCA_038911065.1 Gaiellales bacterium
TTAGCGACCAAACCTGGTGCTGGAACGTCTAGTCGAGCACTGCGCCGCTGGAGGCTGGGCCGACGAGCATCGCGTACTTGTGGAGCACGCCTCGCTTGTACTTCGCCTCAGGGCGCACGTAGACGGCGCGGCGGCGCGCCAGTTCGGCCTCATCAACCTCGAGATCGAGGCGCAGTTCGGCGACGCTGATGTTGATGATATCGCCCTCTTGCATCAGGCCGATCGGACCACCTTCGACACTCTCGGGACAGACGTGGCCGATGCAGAACCCGCGAGTTGCGCCACTGAAGCGCCCATCGGTGATCAGCGCGACGGTCTCGCCGAGACCAGCGCCCATCACAGCACCCGTCACGCCGAGCATCTCGCGCATGCCGGGCCCGCCAATCGGGCCTTCGTCGCGGATCACGATCACATCACCGTCATTGATCTTGCCGTCGACGACAGCATCCATCGCAGCCTCTTCGCCACTGAAGACGCGGGCGGGACCGCGGAATTCGCGGATGCCGGTTGAGGCGACCTTGACGACGCCACCGTCGGGTGCGGCCGTGCCACGCAGGACGAGCAGGCCGCCATCTTTGTGAATGGGGTTCGTGAACGGATGCACGATCTGGCCATCTGCGGCGGGTGCATCGGCGAGCGCCTCAGCCATTGTCTGCCCCGTGATCGTCAGTGTATCGCCGTGCAGATGCCCGGCATTGAGCAGCTCCTTGAGGATCACAGGCACGCCACCGACCTTGTCGAGGTCGGCCATCACATACTGGCCGCCGGGCTTGAGGTTTGCGATATGCGGCGTCGTGGCGGCAATGCGATTGAAATCGTCGAGCGTCAGGTCGACCTCTGCCTCGTGCGCGATCGCGAGCAGATGCAGGACGGCGTTGGTCGAGCCACCCGATGCATTGACGGCCATGATCGCGTTCTCAAAGGCCTGCTTGGTCATGATGCGTCGCGGTGTCAGTTCGAGTTCGAGGGCTCGGACGGCGATCGTGCCGGCCTGCTCGGCCCACTCCGATCGGCGCGTTGAGGTCGCCGGCGCCGACGACGAGCCGATCGGTGCCATGCCGATCGCCTCGGCAATCGTCGCCATCGTGTTGGCAGTAAACATGCCGCCACACGAGCCGGAACCTGGGCAAGCCACCTTCTCGAGCTCGAGCAGGTCTGCCTCGCTCATTGTGCCGCGTGCGACTGCGCCGACGGCCTCGAAGACGTCCTGAATATTGACGTCCTTGCCGCGGAACTTACCGGGCATAATCGTGCCACCGTACATAAAGCAGCTCGGCAGGTCGAGACGGGCAGCGCCCATCAGCATGCCAGGCAGGCTCTTGTCGCAACCGGCGATGGTGACGGAGCCGTCAAAACGCTCGGCGTGCATCACGAGCTCGTAGGCGTCGGCGATGTTCTCGCGCGAGACGAGCGAGGCGCGCATGCCCTCATGACCCATTGCGATGCCGTCAGAGACCGCGATTGTGTTGAAGATCAGCGAGACAGCGCCGGCTGCATTCGCCCCATTCTGGGCGTGCACGGCGAGCTTATCGAGGTGGTAGTTACAGGGTGTGACCTGATTCCACGACGTGGCAATGGCTACCTGTGGCTTCGAGAAGTCCTCGTCCTTGAGGCCGACTGCGCGCAGCATGGCGCGAGCGGGGGCACGGCGAAAGCCCTTGGTAACGTCATCGGAACGGCGGGGATTACTCATGCCGCAATCGTAATGGGTTCGGGGAAGGTTAGGCTGCGCAGGCCGCTGTGCGCCAGTCGTTAAGCAGTGCGAGCACGACATCGGCGTGCCGCTCCAGGAATGCCGGGCCGATGCCGGGCAGCACGCTGAGTGCATCGTGCGTGCAGGGCTGCGTGGCGGCGATCGCGTGCAGGGTGGTGTCTTTGGCGATCACGTAGGCGGGCACGCCGGCAGCCTTGGCGGTCTCGCCACGCCATACCTTGAGCGCAGTCAAGAGTTCTGCCGGCACGTTGTCGGGAATTGGTGGAGCAGCGGCTTTCTTGGCTGAGCGCGTACGTGTGGCAGCTGTGGCGGCGAGCACATCGATGGGGTCGCAGACGTCGCAGCAGCGCCCATTCGCGCATGGCGCTTGGTGGTCGCCGAAGTAGCGCAGTAGCGTGTCTCGGCGACACCCACTCCCTGCGGCATAGGCCTGCGCGGCGTCGAGGCGATCCCAGCGGCCACCATTGATCTTGCGGGCCCGCTGCGCGACCTGGCCGGCACGATCGGCACCGAGACCGCGCAGGCGTAGGCGGCCGCACCACTGTTGGTTCGAGCCGGGCGACAGCTCGACTGCGCCAACGGCTTCGGCGCTGGCGAGCCAGGCGCGCACATTGTCGTCCTCACCACCGAGCGCCCGAGCGAGTTCGCCTGGCTGGACGGCAAAAGCGCCGGAATCGGGGTCGGCGAAGGCGGCGAGTCCCGCCAGCACGCGGTTGACCTCCTCTGGTCCAAATTGGGCGCGTCGAATCAACGCGCCGAGTACGCCACGATCGCCGGTCGAGTGGAGCAGGACGCAGCGCGACTGCTCGCCGTCACGCCCCGCACGGCCCGACTCTTGCGAGTATGCCTCGAGCGACTGTGGCAGGCCCCAGTGCCAGACCTGACGGATGTTGGCTTTGTCGACGCCCATGCCGAAGGCAGTCGTGGCGACCATAATCGCATCGTCGGAGGCCATAAACGTGTCCTGGCGGCGCTGGCGATCTTCGCGACCGAGACCCGCGTGGTACGCAGCAGCTGGCAGTCCTGCCGCAACGAGCGCCTCTGCAACCATCTCGCTGTCTTTGCGGGTACGGACATAGACGATCGCCGGTCGGGTCGCCGCCAACTTGAGACCATGCTCGAGCAGTTGCAGGCGCCGCGCCTTACCACTGGCCTCGATTGCGTCGAAGGTGATGTTGGGGCGGTCGAAGCCCGTGCGTACTTCGACGGGATCGTTGAGTGCGAGGCGGCGAATGATATCGATGCTCGTCGGCATCGTTGCCGTGGCCGTCAAGGCCATTACGGCTCCCGGCTGCAGACGCTCGCGAATCTGTGCGAGGCGGCCGTAATCGGGACGAAAGTCGTGGCCCCACTCACTCAGACAGTGCGCCTCGTCGACCACGAGCAGGTCGACATGGCTCTCGGCGAGTGCCGCCGCGAAACGCGCGTTGGCGAATCGCTCGGGTGCGACGTAGAGCAGTCGGATGCCACCATCGTCGAGCAAATTCGCATTGATCCCTTGGAGCGAACGCAGGATCTGGTCGGTGTCGCCGGCGCTCGTGTCGCTCGTCAGTGCTGCGACGTCGGTGCGCCCGAGCGTGCGGAGCGCCTCGACTTGGTCACGCATCAGGGCCAAGAGTGGCGAGACCACGATCGTCAGGCGCAGGGCACCAAGCGCGGGCAGTTGGTAGCAGAGCGACTTGCCCGACCCGGTGGGCATCACGACGAGCGTGTCGCGACCATCAATCGCGGCCTGGACGGCCTGTTCTTGTCCTGGGCGGAACTGCTCGTGTCCAAAGACCTGCTTGAGCAGCACATGCGGGTTGATAGATGTCACCACGGCAGTCTAGAAACTGGGTCGCCGGTCGCTACAGCAGGACGCAGGCAGCCTGTTGGCCGTCTGCCCCAGCGGGCCGCAGCTGTGGATCCTCGGATTTGCAGCGGTCCTGCGCGAGCGGACAGCGGGGATGGAAGCGGCAACCCGAGGGCAGATCGATTGGGTTGGGTGTCTCGCCCTGCAGAATCTGTGGTTTCATCGCACGCAACGGGTCGGGCTGCGGCACGACCGACACGAGCGCCTGCGTGTACGGGTGCTGTGGATTGCGAATCACCTCGTGCGCGGGTCCCTCCTCGACGATGCGCCCGAGGTACATCACGCAGATCCGATCGGCGTAGTGCGCAGCTGTCGAGAGGTCGTGGGTGATCATCAAGATACCCAGCCCACCCTTGCGGAGATCGTCGAGCAGTCCGAGTAGGCCGGCCCGCACGGACACGTCGAGCATCGAGACGGGCTCGTCGGCCAACAGCAGCGTCGGCTCGAGTGCGAGGGCGGCTGCGATCGAAACGCGTTGGCGTTGCCCGCCGGAGAGCTCGTGTGGGTAGCGGTCGAGATAGAGCTCGGCGGGCGAGAGGCCGGCGCGCTCGAGCGCAGCGCAGACGCGCGCCTCACGATTGTCGATGTTATGGATTTCTAGGGGCTCGGCGACCGTGTCGCGGACACGGAAGCGCGGATCCAGCGACTCGTAGGGGTCTTGGAAGATGATCTGCATCTCCCGGCGTATGGGCCCCATCTCGCGCTGCGACGCCTGTGTGATGTCCTTGTTGCGATAGTGGATCGTTCCGGATTGCGACGCGACCATGCGCATGATTGCCTGAGCCGTCGTCGTCTTGCCGCAACCCGACTCGCCAACGAGCGCGACGAACTCGCCTGCGGCGACGGAGAGCGAGACGCCATCGACGGCGTGCACAACCCGCTTACGTCCGGCTTTGAACTGCACGACGAGGTCGGTGACGGTCAGTAGCTGCTCGCTCACTTCGTCACCTCCACGTGGCAGTAGGCGCGGTGGCCGGGGCCTGCTGTGCGCAGTGGTGGGCGGATCGTCGAGCACGCCGCGATGGCAGAGTCGCAGCGTGGTGCAAACGGACAACCCTCGATCGCGACATCGAGGCGGGGAGGTGTGCCGGGGATCGACCGTATCTGGTGGTTGGCGAGCAGGTCGGGCGTTGCGCTAAACAGCATGCGCGTATACGGATGGAGTGGGTGGTGATAGAGCTCGGCTGTCGTGCCGGTCTCGGCGATCATGCCCGCGTACATCACTGCCGCCCGGTTGCAGACCTGCGAGACGAGCGGGAGGTCGTGGGTCACCATGATCATCGCGAGCCCGAGGTCGTCGGTCAGTTGCACGAGCAACTCGAGAATCTGGGCCTGCACCATCACATCGAGTGCCGTGGTCGGCTCATCGGCCAGTAGGATCTTCGGCTCGCAGGCAATCGCCATCGCGATCGCGGCGCGCTGACGCATGCCGCCCGAGAATTCGTGCGGATAGCGATCCTGGCGCGAGCCGGCGATACCGACGAGTTCGAGCAACTCAGCGGTCCGTAGACGCGCTGCCTTGCCTTCGGCGAGGCCTGCTTTCTCGATCGGTTCTTGAATCTGCGAGCCAATCGTCATGACGGGGTCGAAGGCGTTCATCGCGCCCTGGAAGACCATCGCGATATCGGTCCATCGGTGGGGGCGCATGGTGTCGTCGCCACCCGCCAGGATGTCCTCGCCGTCGAGGAAGATGCGGCCTGCGGCACTCGCGGTTGGGGGCAAGAGGCCCATCATCGCGAGAATGGCTGTCGTCTTGCCACAGCCGGATTCGCCGACGAGGCCGAGCCGCTCTCCACGCTCGAGCTCGAAGCTGATCCCTTGGACGGCGTGGAGTTCCTTGTTGTTGGGTAGCTCGAACCAGACGTGGAGGTCTTCGACGGCGAGGACGCTCATCGCGGATCCTCCTTGTCGGGCAGTGGGCGCAGACGGAAGTGGCGCCGCGACAGGTGGCTGACTTTGAGGCGCGGATTGAGCGAGTCCTCGGCGGCTGTGCCGAGCATGTTGAAGGCCATAATCACGAGTGCGACGGCGATGCCGGGTGGCGCAATCGCCCACCACGCTCCGTAGGAGATTGCGCTGCGCTCGAAGGCGCTCGAGATCATCTTGCCCCAACTCGTCACCGACGGATCACCCAGACCGAGGAACGAGATCGCGGTTTCGAGGAAGATCGCGAGCGCAACCATCAGGACGGTCTGGGCGAGCAGGAGTGGTGCGATTTGTGGGATCACGTGTTTGAAGATGATGCGCGCGTGCGACGCGCCGAGCGCCTGGGCGCGTTTGACGTAGGCGCGCTCGCGCACGACCTTGACCTGCGCGCGGATCAGGCGTGCCATAAAGGTCCAGTAGATCAGGCCGATGATGATGATGATGTTGCGCAGGCTGCGGCCCCAGATCGAAGCCACCACGATCATCAGCACGAGGTCGGGGAGCACGAGGAAGTAGTCGGTGACGCGCATCAGACCGTTGTCGATCTTGCCGCCGAAGTAGCCGGCGAGGATCCCGATTGAGCCGCCGACAAGCATGGCCACAACGGCCCCCGCAAAGCCCACGATCAGCGTCACACGCGCGCCATAGATGAGGAGCGACAGCATGTCGATCCCGCCGTCATCGAGGCCCAGCGGATGCGCTCCCGATGGTGTACCGAACAAGGGGCCGACTTTTTCGCGCTCACCATAGGGCGCGATCCAGGGACCGAAGATGGCGATCAAGACGAAGAACAGCAGCACGAAGGCACCGACCGCGGCCTGCGGATGCTCGCGCAGGAAGCGCAACAAGGCGCGCGTGCGCGACCGTGGCTTGCGCGCCTCGGCAACGGGTTCGAACGATGCGTCGAGGGTGCTCATTCGGTTACCCGCGGGTCGAGCTTGAAGTACAAGAGGTCGGCAATGAAGTTCATCAAGATTACGACCACGGTCAGGAGCAGGAAAGCGCCTTGCAGCATTGGATAGTCGCGTTCGCCGACGCTCTGATAAATCTGCAGTCCGATGCCGGGATAGTTGAAGACTGTTTCGATCAGGATCGTGCCGCCGAGGATGAATCCTAGCGAGAGGAAGATCAGTGTGACGATCGGCAGCATCGAGTTACGTAGCGCGTGCTTACGCACAATCTCCCAGTTCGAGAGCCCTTTTGCCCGCGCGGTCAGGATGTAGTCCTCACCGAGCGCTTCTAGCATCGAGGAGCGCACGATCAGGGTGTACTCGCCAAACAGCACGAGACCGATCGTGGCGGCGGGGAGGATCATGTGTTTGAAGCGATCGAGGCCTTCATTCCATGCGCCCGGATTGGTGTAGGCGAGGTAGGGATCCGCAATGTCACTCGTCGGCAGGTTGAGTGGGCCAGCAAGGTAGAGGATCAGCATCAGCGCCAGCCATTGCGTCGGTAAGCTATAGAACAGGAGTCCCCCCCAGACAGTCGTCTTGTCCGCTAGCGTGCCGCGACGCCAGGCGGCAATCACACCCGTGGTGACGCCAAGCATGATCGACAGGATCGTACCGAGCAGGATCATTGGTGTGGTGTTCTTGATTGGCTCCCAGAGCTCGTCGATGACGGGCTGTTCGGTCACGAACGAGCGCCCAAAGTCGCCTTGGCTCGTCTGTTTCAGGTAGATCCAGTACTGCTCGGGCACGGACTTGTCGAGTCCATAATCAGCGCGTAATTGTTGTTTAAATTCCGCGGTGCAGCCTTGGCAGCGCAGGGCGGACGTACGGTCGCCTGGAGCGAGTCGGAACAGCACGAAGTTGAGGCTAATTGCAACAAAAATCGTGATCAGCACGAACAGTGTTCGTCGCCCAACGTACGACCAGCCAGCCCGCATCTAGTACTCGATTGTTGCGGGCTGGCGGTCGTTCATCCTGTCTGGTGGATTGTGTTCCACGGAATCTTCGACATGCCGGTAAGGAAGGGCGCGGTCAGCCCTCCCCACTCTTGGGTGTAGGCCGAGATGGACTGTTTCTGTGCGACCCACAGGTAGGGCAGGTCCTGGTTGAGTTGGTCTTGCATCAGCCAGATAAGTTCCTTGCGGGCGGCGGGGTCCATCGTCACGCCCTGCTGGACGTAGAGCGCGTCATAGGCCGGGTTGCAGTAGCCCGTGTCGCTCCAGCCGCCAAGCTGATTGCACAGCACGACCGACAGCATAAAGTCCGGATCGATGTAGCCAATCCAGTCCCAGATCGCCAAGTCGAAGTCGAGGTACTTCCAGTCGGGTGCACCAATCGCTTCGAAGGCTGCGGTCGAATCGAGTGTTTTCGACGTGATGTTGATGCCAAGCTCGGCCCACGATGTTTTGAGAATCTCAAAGAGGCGATCGATGCCTTCGACGCCCTCGGGAGTGATCACCTCCCAATCGAACTTCGACCCGCCGGGTCCGACGCGAATACCATCCGAGCCGCGCTTGTAGCCGGCATCGTCGAGAATCTTGTTGGCAGCAGCAATATCGTAGGCTGGCACTTTTAGGTCGGTGTTCTCGTAGTCACCCGACAGTGGCGTCAGCATCGTCGCGATTGGTCGCCCGAAGCCGTTGAGGACGGTTTCGACGATCTGGTCGCGATCGACGGCGATGTTCAAGGCCTGTTTGACTTTCGGATCGAGCAACTCGCGATGATCCGTCTTCTTCTTATTCGAGTTGATCGGGATGTCGTAGGTAAAGGTCGAGTCGCCTATCTGGACCTGGTAGTTCGGGTCCGCCTGGTACTGCTTAGCGAGCGTCGGTGGCACCGTGTCGACACTGTCGAGCTGGCCACCCTTGAGTGCAGCGAGCATGGCGTCGGCGTTCTGGTACCCCGTCACACCAACAGCGTCAACATGTGGCGGTGTCGAGTAGTAGCCAGGGTTCTTGGTGAGAATAACCGTGCCCTTCTTCTCGTACTGCGTAATGTAGAAGGCGCCGCCTCCGACGATCGGGAGCGACTTCTCGGGCGCCCACTTCTTGAGACCCTTACCGTTGCTGCCAGCGATTGGCTCGAGCACGTGTTGCGGCATAATGAAGAACTGCTGCAACTGTGGCAGGACGTTGGAAACAGCCTTGTCATAGGTGATTACGACCGTGTTGTCGTCGGGTGCTTCAATCTTGGTGGCGTGAGAGAGGAAGGGCGCCAGCATGGCGGCGGGTCCGTCGCTGTACTTGATGATCAGATTGCCGGTGTAGGCCGCATCAGCTGCCGTCATCGGCGTGCCGTCAGACCACTTGCCACCGGGCTTGAGGTTGAATGTCCAGACCGTGCCATCAGACGACGTCGTCCAATCCTTGGCCCAGTCGCCTTCGATCTGGAACTGCTCGTTGTACTGCACGAGCGTGGGGTACGTCTCGGTCCAGATGATGTAGGAAATCGCGGAGAAGCCGACGAAGGGGTTGATCGAGTCGGGGTACGAGGTCGTGCCCAGGCGGAAGATACCGCCTTCCTTGATCGGCTTGTCGGCTGTTGCGGTACTGCTGCTGCCGTCACCGCCTCCGCCCGGCGTGGTCGATGCGCCGCCGCCACAGGCGGCAACCACGACTGTCGTGAGCAGTAGGAACCCAACGAGTAATTTCCGCATAACGTCTCCCTCTCCGGAGTTGCTCCGCAGAGTCTACTCAATCCTGATCGTAGTGTCAGCCCGATCGGGTAGGGCGGATGCCACATCCGCGGGGTTGTGGCGTCCGCCCAACCCCGCGGTTGTGAGATCCGCCCTACCCTAGCCGGTCTGGTGGATCGTGTCCCAGGGGATCTTTGACACGTAGACGAGGTACGGCTCCATGATGCCGCCCCAGTTCGCTGTGTAGGCGCGAACGAACTCGGATTGCGTGACAAAGATGTAGGGGTGGTCACGCTGGAGGATCTCCTGCATCTCCCAGATGATCTGCTTGCGCTGCTCGGGATCCATTGCCGCGCCCTGCTCTTGATAGAGCTTGTCGTAGGCCGGGTTGCAATAGCCCGTGTCGCTCCAGTTGCCGAACTGGTCGCACATCACTGTCATCAGCATGAAGTCCGGGTCGATATAGCCGAGCCACGACCACATGTGGATGTCGAAATCGAGATACTTGCCGTCGGGTGCCATCATCGCGTCCCACGCGGCCGTACCGTCCATCGGCTTGGCGGTGACCTCAATACCGATCTGCTTCCAGTCGGCCTGGACGATTTCGAACTTGCGCTGCTGACCTTGGATATCGTCGGGGAGGATCACGTCGTAACTCATGCGGGTGCCCTCTGGTGTCAGGCGGATGCCATCGGCGCCAGGCTTGTACCCCGCGTCGTCAAGGATCTTGTTGGCGAGTGCGAGATCGTACGTCTCGGGCTTGACGTCCGGATTGAGGTAGTCACCAGCGACGGGTGTGAGGATGCTCGCGGCGGGCTTGGCATAGCCATTGAAGACCGTCTCGATGATTGCATCGCGATTAACGGCGTGTGCCATCGCCTGCTTGACGCGGATGTCGAGCAGTTCGCGGTGCGCTGTTTTCTTCGGATTCGAGTTGAAGCCGATGTTGACCACGTCGGGCACGAGCCCGGCCTTGATCTGCACGCCCGGCATCGCCTCGAGCGTGGGGATCAGCGTAAATGGCACCTTGTCGATCTGGTCGAGCTCGCCAGCCTTGAAGGCACTAACCATTGCGTCCGGGTTCTGATAGACCGTGATACCGATCGCGTCGAGGTGTGGCTTCGGGCCGTAATAGCCAGGGTTACGCTTGAGGATCGTTGTGCCCGTTTCGTCGTAGCTCTCGACGAAGAATGGCCCACCACCCACGAGCTTTCCTTCCGCCTTCATATCCCACTTCTTGAGGCCCTTGCCGTTGACGCCGAGGTGTTGTTCGAAGATGTGTTTGGGGTAGATGTAGAACGGTTGCAGGTTGGCGAGGGCGTTGGCTGTTGCTTGCGCGTACGTGATCTGCAGCGTCTGTTTGTCGATCGCTTTAAAGCTTGTCGCGTGGTTGATGTAATTTGCCACGAGGCCCGTCGAGGTCTCGGCATACTTGAGGACGGTATTGCCGGTCCATTCGGCGTCTAAGGCGGTCAGTGGCGTGCCATCCGACCACGCGCCGGGTCGTAGCTTGAAGGTGTAGGTCTTGCCGTCGGGTGAGACGGTCCAGGATTCGGCCCAGTCGCCGACAATCTTGTAGTTCGCGTCGTACTGGACGAGCGCGGGGTACATCTCTTGGAAGATGACGTACGAGACCTGGTTCGAGCCGACGAAGGGGTTGATGCCGTCGGGTGGGTCGGTGTAGCCGATGCGCAGCAATCCGCCTTCCTTGACGGGAGCGACTGCGGCTGTGCTGCTGCCGGCGGTGTCGGCACCGGGCGTGGTCGAGGCGCCACCACCACAGGCAGCAACCACGACTGCCGTGAGCAGTAGGAACCCAACGAGTAATTTCCGCATAACGTCTCCCTCTCCGGAGTTGCTCCGTAGTCTACTCAATCCTGATCGCAGTGTCAGACCGATCGCGCACGAGGCGGACATGACATCCGCGCGGTGGCGGCGGCGGGCCTTGATCACCAGCCCGATACACTCCCCCACCAATGGATCGTCACGCTGAACTCGAAGAACGCACCCGCTACGAGGCCGCCGAGGTCGAGAGTCGTGTCTTTGCGGCGTGGCGCGACAACAACGTCTTTACCGCTGATCCAAGTGCGCCCGGCGAGCCGTACTGCATTGCGCTACCGCCACCGAACGTCACCGGTTCGCTGCACATGGGGCATGCGCTCAACGGTGCCGTGCAAGACCTCCTGATCCGCTGGCGTCGCATGCAGGGCCGTAACGTCCTCTGGCAGACGGGCACGGACCACGCGGGGATTGCCACGCAGATGGTTGTCGAGCGCGAGCTCGCCAAGGAGGGCAAGACGCGCCACGATCTCGGCCGCGAAGCATTCGTCGAGCGCGTCTGGAAGTGGAAGCAGTCGACGGGGTCCACGATTATCGAGCAGTACAAGCGCCTTGGTGCATCAATGGACTACTCGCGCGAGCGCTTCACGATGGATGACCAGTACGCGCTTGCCGTGCAGGACGTTTTTGTCGAACTGCATCGCCGTGGCTACATCTATCGCGATAACTATCTCGTCAACTGGAGCGTGCCACTGGCGACTGCGATCTCGGATCTCGAGGTCGAGCACAAGGACGTCGACGATGTCCTCTATGAGGTCGCCTACGCGGTCGAAGGTGGTGGTGAGATCATCATCGCTACGGTCCGGCCCGTCACGATCCTGGCCGACGTGGCGATCGCCGTCCACCCGAACGATCCGCGCTACGCGAGCCTGGTCGGCAAGCAGGCGATCGTGCCAATCGTCGGCCGCAGGGTGCCGATTATCACGGACGAGCGCGTCGAGATCGACTTCGGCACGGGCGCGCTAAAGATTACGCCAGGGCACGACCCGCTCGACTTCGAGATTGGTAAAGATCACGGCCTCGAGACGCTGTCCGCGATTGGTCTGGACGGCAAACTCGGTGAGCTCGTGCCCGAGTGGGCGGGCCTTTCGGCCGACGAGGGTCATCTGCGCGCGGTTGAGCGTTTGCAGGAGGAGGGTGCGTTGCGGCAGGAGATCCCGTACCGCCATTCGGTTGGTTTCTGCCAGCGCTCCGGCGCACGCATCGAGCCGCTCGTGTCGCTCCAATGGTTTTGCCGAATGGACGAGCTCGCCAAGCCGGCGATCGATGTCGTCAAGTCGCGCGAGGTGCGCTTCCATCCCGAGCGGATGGAGAAGATCTACCTCGATTGGATGGAGCAAATCCGGCCTTGGTGCGTGTCGCGCCAGCTCTGGTGGGGGCATCGCCTGCCGGTCTGGTTTGCGCCCGATGGCAGTTTTGTGGTGCAGGTCGAGCAGCCGGAGGGCGAGGGTTGGGAACAGTCGACGGATGTGCTCGATACGTGGTTTTCGTCTGCGCTCTGGCCGTACGCCACGCTCGGTTGGCCAGAAGCAACGCCCGAACTTGCCAAGTGGTACCCCGGCAACGTGCTGGTGACGGGCCGCGACATCATCAACCTCTGGGTTGCCCGCATGATCATGACCGGCATTGCCTTCGCCGATGGCTTGCCGTTTACCGACGTGTATATCAACTCGACGATCCAGGCTGCCGATGGTCGGCGCATGTCGAAGTCGCTCGGCACGGGTGTCGACCCGCTCGATCTGATCGACCAGTATGGCGCCGATGCCACGCGCTATGGCCTGATCAAGATGTGTTCGACGCAGGACGTGCGTTTTGCGGAGGGCATGATCGATGAAGGGCGTGGTCTCGCCAACAAGTTGTGGAATGCCAGTCGGCTCGTGCTGCTCAACTCAGATCCCGACGCGGCGCCGGCGCCGAATGGGCTGGAGTCGGCCGATCGTTGGATCCTCGACCGGCTCGCAGCCACGATCGAGAGCGTCACCACGGATTACGAAGACTTCCAGTTTTCGGCGGCGACGAAAACGCTCTACTCCTTCATTTGGAACGAGTTCTGCGACTGGTATCTCGAGGCGATCAAGGCGCGCCTCTACGGCGACGATGCCGGCTCGAAGCGCGCCGCCTCGGAGACCGCACTGTTTGTGATCGAACGCACGCTAGGGTTGCTGCATCCGATCTGCCCATTCGTCACGGAAGAGCTGTGGTCGTTCCTGCCCAACCGCACGGGTCTGCTGGCGTTGTCCGACTTTCCGACCACGGCCGGCATTCCGCGCGACGCCGAGGCCGCCAGAACGGTTGGCGCAATCATCGAGGCCGTGACGGGTTTGCGTCGTCTACGACAGGATGCCGAGCTGAGTCCACGCGCACCGCTGGTTGCGACGATTTCGGGCGATGCTACGGCACTACGGGCCGAGGCAGCACTGCTCGCCGCGCTTGGCACGGTCGAGCTTGTCGACGCTGCGGCGACCGGCCCTGCCGTGCCGCTGCCCGCGGGTTCCGCGACCCTGCACATTCAGGGCGATGGGTTGGCGGGCAAGCTGCGCGGCCGGCTTGCGAAGCGTCGCGACGAGGCGCTCGCCGAGGTCAAGAAGACCGAAGGCAAACTCGCCAATGCCAAGTTTGTCGATCGTGCTCCGCCCGAGATCGTTGCAGAAGAGCGTGATCGCGCTGCGCGTTTCGCGCGCGATGCCGCCGAATTGGAAGCGCAGCTCGCGGCGCTCGACGCAGGCTAGTTGGACATGGATCGGACCACTGAGATCCTGCAGACGCGCTCGCTGTTCGGCATCGAGCTCGGGCTCGATCGGATCAAGGCGATCTTGGCGCTGCTCGACAATCCACAGACGTCCTTCCGCGCGATCCATGTTGTTGGGACGAATGGCAAGTCGTCGACGGCGCGCTTTGCTGCCGCCGCGCTTGCTGCCTGTGACACCAAAGCGGGTGCGTACCTGTCGCCACACATCACTGGTTGGCACGAGCGTGTACTGGTGGCCGAGCCGGGCGGAATGCCCGAGCCGATCAGTGAGGATGCGTTTCTCCATGCTGTGGAGGCCGCGGAGCAGGCTGCGCAGCAGGTCGATGCCGAGCGCGGGGAAGCTTGTACGCAGTTCGAGGTGCTGACCGCTGCGGCCTTTGTCGCGCTGGCGGCTGCCGGGGTGGAGGTGGCTGCGATCGAGGCGGGTCTTGGTGGGCGACTCGACGCGACGAATGTGCTCGGGGCCGAGGTTGTGGTGTTGACAGGTGTCGCGCTTGATCACACCGAGCATCTGGGGGGTACGCGCGAGCTGATCGCAGCGGAGAAGCTCGCGGTGCTTTCCGAGGGTGCGGTGCTGATTGCGGGTGGTGTCGATGCCGAGATCCAGCCCACGATCGAGCGGCTCGCGACCGAGCATGGCGCGGCGCGCGCGATGCTGCTTGGTACGGGTGCGCTCGACGACGACTTGCCCGATCTTGCTGCCGCGGGCATGTTTCAGCGCGGTAATGCCACCCTCGCCTTGGGTGCTACGGCAGCGCTACTCGGCGAGGGGTTCCGTCCCAAGCCAGCGATGGCGGCGATCGCGAAGGTCGTCGTGCCGGGGCGGCTCGAGGTGATTGGCCGCTATCCGCTCGTCGTGCGTGACGCCGCGCATAATCCGGAGGCTGCTCAAGTGCTCGCGCGCGAGTTACCCCGGATGCTTGGCAATCACCGGCCCGTGATCGGCGTGCTCGCGTTGCTCGCCGACAAGGATGTGGATGGTGTGGTTGCGGCGTTGGCTCCGTGTTTTGACGAGGTGGTTGTGACGGCGACTGAGTCGCCTCGTGCCCTGTCGGCGGAACGATTGCTCGAGGTTGTTGCTGCCCATGGTTTGCGCGGTGAGGCGGTACCGGATCCGGTGGCAGCATTGACGCGCGCACGGTTTCGTTCGGGTGCGGCTGGCGCGGTCGTCGTGGCGGGTTCGCTGACGCTGTTGGAGGAGTTGGCGCGTTAGACCAAGAGGTTGCCGGCGACGTAGCCGAGTGCGTAGGCGACGCCGATCAGGGCGAGCAGCAGAAGCAGGGCGAAGATCAGGACGCTTGGTCGGCCAATCATGCCTGTGATGCTACAACGAAATCTCACGAAGCTAAGGACTTTCGCGCTACGCAGCGAATCTACTCTCCGATCGACAGCATGATCCCACTCGCTGCCAATAATCCGCTGCAACCCGTCCTCGATGTCTATAACTCGGGAGTGTTCCGCGCGGGCATTCGCCTGTTGTTGCTCTTGATCGTGCTGCTCTGGCTGGCCTTGGCGCTATGGGTCTATAAGGATGCGCGGAGGCGCATGCAAGACCCGATCCTGATTGGTGTCGCAGTCGCGGCGGGTCTCTTGTTTCCATTTGTGGGGCCATTCATTTACCTGTTCTTGCGGCCTCCGGAGTACCTTGCGGATGTCCGGGAGCGCGAGTTGGAGATTCGTCTGATGGAGCGTCGGTTTGGTGGGGCGGATCATTGCCCGTACTGCCAAGCACCAGTCGAAGAGGACTACTTGGTCTGTCCTGTCTGCTCGGGACACCTCAAGAAGGCCTGCACGTCGTGTCAGCGGCCACTCGACCCAACGTGGCGGGTATGCCCGTATTGCGCCGCGCCGCCCCCGCCCCGGGCATGATTCCCGTATCGGCCGTGATCTTCGCGGCCCTCTGACTGACCGGTAGGGATTCGATGGAAACCACTCTTGTTCTACTTAAGCCCGATGCAGTGCGTCGTAACCTGATGGCCGAGATCATTGGACGCTTCGAGCGACGCGGCTTCCGCTTTCGTGGCGTGCGCCTGTTGCAGCTCGATCGTGTCACGGCCGAGACGCATTACGCGGAGCATTCGGAGCGCCCATTCTTCGGCGAACTCGTCGACTTCATCACGTCGGGTCCAATCGTGGCATTGGCGCTTGAGGGTGAGGGCGCGGTTGCGACCGTACGCGAGATGATGGGCAAGACGAATCCGCTCGATTCCGCGCCCGGCACGATTCGCGGCGACCTCGCACTGGTGCTCGCAGAGAACGTGATCCACGGGTCGGACTCGGTCGAGTCGGCCGAGCGCGAACTGGCGATCTATTTTCCTGACGGACTGCTCTAAGCGCCGGCGAAACTGCACAAAAGGACCCGGGTCCTTTTGTGCACTTATGGGCGTCGACTGGGAGTGGGCGAACCGGTGGTGCGCTTGCGCATAAAGCGTCGGTGGCTGCCGTGTGGGTCCGCAGTCGGCGGCTCGGTGGGTGGTTCGTCGCCCTCGCCATCGTCTTCGTCGATGCCACCGCGCACCAGCCATAAGAATGAGGCAGCGGCAAAGCCGGCAATTAGCAACGCGATCCCGAAGATCAGGCCGGAAACCACGACCACGAGCGCGCCGATCGCCACGCCCAAACTGATCAGTGCGACAGTCGCAAAGCTCGACAAGAGCCGTGGCGACACGCTGTGCGCTGGTGGTCGCGCCCGCACAGCGACCACGATCATGACCACCACGGTGATCAGCTCGATGACCAACACACCGAAATCGTAGCCGATACAAACTGCAATAATCCGCCCGTGAGCGCACTGGAACACGATTACAACGTTCCATTGACCGAGCCAGCGCTGCCACGCCAGCGCATTATCCGCATCGTCGCCACGCTGCTTGCGATCGCGATCGTGCTCGCTCTCTTACAACTCGTCGGTGTCGATCTACTCGTCTGGGCCCGAGCGCTGTTTCGGGCGATGGGCGATATTCCCACGCCGTATATTGTCGCGGGCATCGCCTCGCAGACCATCAACATGATGCTCGTCGGTCTTGCTTACGTCACGGTTTGGCGAGCGGCGTACCCCGGCGCCAAGAAGTTGCCGATCATGCAGATCGCGACGTGTTTCGTCGTAGGTATCGCGCTCAATGGCGTGCTCCCGATGAGCATGGGCTCGTTTGTGATGGCCTTCATGTTTCTTGCGATCATTCCGGGCGCCACCGCTGCTGGTGTCGCCTCCGGATTCGGTGTCCACCAGATCTTCTTTGCTGTCGCTGGAGTACTGACGTACGGGTTCCTATTCTGGACGATCTCGGGTGCGCTCAACGAGGCGATCGGCGGGATCTCCAACCACCTGCCTGTTCTGCTGCTGATCCTGATCGGTTTCCTGATCGGTGTCGTGGTGTTACTGAAGGCCTTCAAGCAGAAGGCTATTGGCGCAATGGAGAACCTCAAGCAGGGTGCTGCGATCTTGCAGACGCCGTGGCGGTACCTCGTCGGCGTGCTGCTGCTCCAAGTCACGGCCTATGGCTTTGAGTTGCTGACGAGCTTCATCTTCATGCGCGGATACGGCATTCCCGCGACGATCAGCGCGGTGCTGCTGAATACCGCGGCGAATTCGATTGCCACTCTGACTGCTGTCACGCCCGGCGGGGTGGGGACGTCGCAGGCCTTGACGACGGTGGCGTTGAATGGGATTGCGGATCCAGCGACGATCGTCGCTTACTCGTTGACACAACAGTTGACGCTGACCGCGTGGAACTGTGTGTTTGCGGCGCTACTGGTGGTGGTTTTCTTCGGCTACAAGGGTGGCAAGTCAATCGTCACGAACTCGCTGGTGCAAGCGCGCTCTGAGTTCAAGGAGAAGCGAGCGGCGAGCAAGGAAGCGAAGGCTGAGCAGAAGGCTACAAAGCAGACGGCGAAAGGATCGGACGACGCGAGCACCTAACCCGTCGCGGTGCGTGCGACTAGGGTGGACGCGCGTCGCGCCTAGGCTGTTGGCGTGTCCTTGGTTGTGCTCCCCTTTGTTGCAGATCGTCCACTCCGGCCGATAGACATTGCTGACATTGATCGGCGCGCGCGTCTGTTGCCGGGCGTGCTGAATGTCGAGCCCGGACGCAGAGACGATCAGGTCGACGTGTCGTACGACGCGGAGGTCCTTAGACCCGAACTCTTGCGGCTACAACTCGAGAGTCCGTACCTGCGGCTGGCGGGGGTGGATCCGCTTGGCACGCGCCTGCGCCGTGCGCTGGCGCCGCGCCGCATTGTCCACACCATCTCGCTGCTCGCGCATGCACCGAATCGCATCGCGATCAGCTTTGTCGCCGCAACGCTGGTGCTGCTACTGGTGGGGGTTGTGGTCGAGCGTTTCTGGTTCGACGTGGCGCTCCCGCTGTGGGTGGTCGCGTATCTGACGGGCGGCTGGTTTGCTGCGCGGAAGACAATTGGCTCGCTCCGTCGAGGCAAGCTCAATGTCGACCTGCTGATGTTGATCGCCGCGGCCGGCGCGGCATCCGTGGGTGCCTTCTGGGAGGGCGCCGTCTTGCTGTTTCTCTTCTCGCTCGGCAACGTGCTGGAGGAGTTCGCGCTGGGCCGCACCGAGGCGTCGATTCGCGCGCTGATGGATCTACGGCCCGAAGTGGTGTTGATCAAGGAGGCGAGTGGCGCGGAGCGTGAGATCTCGATTGATGACGTCGAGCCGGGCATGGTCGCCATTCTCCGGCCCGGCGACCGGATTCCCGTCGACGGCACGGTCTGCTCGGGGCATTCGGCGGTGGATCAGTCGGCCATCACCGGCGAGTCGCTGCCCGTGCCGCGCGATGTCGGGCAGGGCGTACTGGCGGGTTCGGTCAATCTCGACGGCTATCTCGAGGTTACGATTCTGCGCCGATCCGACGAGACCGTGTTGGCCAAGGTGATCGAGCTTGTCCGCGATGCGCGCGAGCAGCGCGCCCCGGCTCAGCGCATGTTGGATCGCTTCCAACCGCTCTATGTGGTTGGTGTGCTCGGCATCAGCGGGGGTGCGCTGGCCGTACTACTCCTCACCGGGCACGCGTTTGATGAGGCGTTTCTACAGGCGATGACACTGCTCGTCGTCGCTTCGCCGTGCGCGCTGGTGATCTCGGTACCGGCGACGATGTTGTCGGCGATTGCGGCGGGTGCGCGACACGGCATCCTCGTCAAAGGCTCGGGGCCGATGGAGGCGATTGCCTCGTTGCAGACGATCGCGTTCGATAAGACTGGGACGCTAACGAAGGGACGACCCGCCGTCGTGGAGATCGGCACGGTCGGTGGCGTGGACGCGCACGAGGTATTGGCGATTGCAGCTGCGGTCGAGAGTCGGAGCGAGCACCACCTCGCACTGGCGATCGTGGCCGAGGCCGAGCGCCGCGGCGTGACCGTCCCTGCCTGCGACGCCTTCAGTGCGCATGTCGGTCGGGGCGTTGAGGCGCAGGTCGACGGGCATACCATCCTTGCGGGCAATGTTGACTTTTTGACACTCCACGGCATCTCTGGCATGGGGCCATTTGTTGCCTTTCGCGATCGCATCGAATCGGCAACGGTGATCGGCATCGTTCGCGACAACACCCTGATCGGTATGATCGCTGTGGCTGACGAATTACGGCCCGAGGCGGCCGAAACGATTCGTCGCTTGAAAGCTTTGGGCATTCGTACGGCGATGCTCTCGGGCGATCGGCAGGTGGTGGCCGATCGGGTTGCAGCTGAGGTTGGTATTGACGATCCGCTGGGCGATCTGCTCCCCGACAAGAAGGTCGAGCAACTGCACGTGCTCGCGGCGAACGGCAAGATTGGCATGGTCGGTGATGGTGTCAACGATGCGCCGGCCCTAGCGGTCGCGGATGTCGGCATCGCGATGGGTGGGAAAGGGACGGATCAGGCGCTCGAGACGGCGGATGTCGTGTTGATGGCCGATCGTCTGTTGGATGTGCCGTACGCGATCGAACTGGCGCGTTTCATGCGTCGCGTCGTGCGTCAGAACCTCGTCTTCGCCAGCAGTGTGATCCTCACGCTCGCGGTATTGACGCTCTTCGACAAAGTGCCACTACCACTGGGCGTGCTGGGGCATGAGGTCTCAACGATCATCGTGACAGGCAACGGGTTGCGATTGTTGCGGCGCTAGGTCCGTCATCACGAAATCACCGCAGCAGCCCAGACACCCTCAGAAGATTGACACTCATCGAATTCGAGACCATCATGCTCACACCAATCAATCAGGCTGCGTAATCAAAACTGCCACCTAAACGTGCAGCACACCCCGGCCAGGAGGGCTCCGCCATGAGTACCGTGATCGAATACACGATGCGCGTTAAACACGGGCAGTACGACAGGGTGATGGAAGCGTACGTCGCATTCGCTGATCGCTTTGGGGAGATCAATCCGACCGAGGATCTGATCCTCGTGACGGGCGATCGTGATAACGGTCTGATTCGCGGGATTGGCGTGTTCGAGTCGAAGTCTGAGGCTGAGGCCGTTGTCGGCGTGGACATCTTTGAGGCGTTCCGTACTGACGTCGCCGATTTCCTCGTGGGCACGCCCGAGCGCAGCGAGCTCGAGCTCG
>JBCKBR010000035.1:0-19827 GCA_038911065.1 Gaiellales bacterium
CCGCCCAAGCCAACCACCACCGCCCCTGGTTTCGTAAAGAGGCCTGACCCCATCACAGACATACTGTCCCTCGTGTCCGCCCGCGCCTCCGACCGCCGCATCCTCGCGCTCGCGATCCCAGCGCTTGGCGCGCTCGCGGCCGAGCCGCTCTACCTGCTCGTCGACATCGCCGTCGTTGGGCACCTCGGCAAAGAGGCGCTCGCCGGACTCGCCGTCGGAGCAGCACTACTCGGCAACACCGTCTGGCTGATGAACTTCCTCGCCGCCGGCACGACCGGCCGGGCATCGCGCCTCTACGGTGCCAACCGCCGAGCCGAAGCAGTGGATGCCGGCGTCCAGGCGACCTGGCTTGGTGCCGTGCTCGGCGTCGTCCTACTCGTGATCTTCCAGATCCTTGCCGAACCTCTCGTCCAACTGATCGCGGGCAACCACCCCGAAACCCAGGCGGCAGCACTCGGGTGGCTACGGATTGCACTATTCGGGCTACCGCTCGTGACGATAGTGCTGGCCGGGCTAGGCTGGCTACGCGGCGTACAAGAATTCAAGAAACCATTGGTCTTCCTGATCATCGCGAACGTCGTCAGCGCCGGACTCGCCCCACTCTTCGTCTATGGACTCTCGATGGGACTCAACGGTTCCGCTGTCGCAAACGTGATCGGACAAGCCATCGCCGCCGCGCTCTTCCTGCGCGCTCTACACCGCGAACGCGCATCGCTGCGCCCGCACCGCGCTGGCATCATCGCCCAACTCGCATCAGCACGCGACCTCGGGCTACGCACCATCGCCATGCAGGGCGTGTTCCTCAGCGCAACATCGATCGCATCGCGCCTCGGCCCCGAACAAGTCGCGGCCCATCTGATCGCAATCCAGCTCTGGTACTTCCTCGCGCTGACACTCGACGCATTCGCAATCGCCGGCATGGCCCTGATCGGCGAGTTGCTCGGAGCGGGCGAGGTCAAGGCCGCGCGTGCTACCGCCATGCGTCTCTGCCAGCTCGGAGCAATGGTCGGTACCGTCTTCGGTGTAATCATCCTCGCGGGCTGGCGCATCATCCCGCGCCTGTTCACCTCCGACGCAGACGTCCTCCACGCACTCAACACGCCGTGGGGCTGGTTCGCCGCAATGCAGCCATTCGGCGGTGTCGTCTTCGCGATCGATGGGATTCTGATCGGGGCCGGTGACACTGTTGGTATGCGGAACTTCACCCTCGTGGCCGTACTCGTCGGCTACGTTCCGCTGATGCTCGGCACGGTCTACTTTGGCTTCGGCCTGAACGGCCTCTGGGCTGGTCTTACCGCATTCGTGCTGATCCGCTTCGTTCTCGGCGGACTGCGTACATATCGTGGCCATTGGGCCGTCGCTGGAGCCACGACATGAGCCCATCATTTAGCACGGCCCTACGCCTGTGGTTCAAACTCGGCTGACCCCACTCCCGTGGCATGATGTCGGCATGACGCGCACTCCGGATCCCCTTAACGCGCGCCGTCCGCTGCCCGGCGTCGACGGCGTCGACTACTACGCCATCGCCGCGCTCGACGAGGCCGGCATTGACACCAGCCACCTGCCGTATACCGTACGAATCCTGCTCGAGATGCTGTTGCGTCACAGCACCGGCCCCCACGTCTCGGAAGCCGACATCCGAGCGCTCGGCAATTGGCCCGCGCCAGCACCTGAGGGCACCTCGGTGCCCTTCATGCCAGCGCGAGTACTCCTCCAAGACTTCACCGGCGTGCCGACCATTGCGGACCTCGCCGCGATGCGCGATGCCTTCGCGCGCATGGGTGGCGACCCGGCCAAGATCGATTCGCACGTGCCCGTCGATCTCGTGATCGACCACTCTGTCCAGGTCGATGCGTTCGGCACGCGCTTTGCCTATGAGGCCAACAAGGAGCGCGAATACGAGCGCAACGGCGAGCGTTACCGCTTCTTCCACTGGGCCCAAGGCGCCTTCGAGAAGCTACGAGTCGTGCCACCCGGAATGGGTATCGTGCACCAGGTCAACCTCGAGCACCTCGCCCACGTCGTCGACGTCCGCGACCATGCTGGTGGGCCCGTCGCGCTGCCTGACACGCTCGTCGGCACCGACTCACACACGACGATGATCAACGCCCTCGGCGTGCTCGGCTGGGGTGTCGGTGGCATCGAGGCCGAAGCCGCCATGCTCGGCCAGCCGCTTGTCATGGGCGCGCCGATCGTCGTCGGCTTCGAGTTCCGCGGCTCGCTCCAGACGGGTGTCACCGCAACAGATCTGGTACTGACAATCACCGAGCAGCTGCGCGCCTATGGCGTCGTTGGCCGCTACGTCGAGTTCTGCGGCGATGGCCTGAGTGCGCTGTCGATCCCCGACCGGGCAACGCTCTCGAATATGTCACCCGAGTACGGCGCCACCGCCGCGACGTTCCCCGTTGATGCCGAGACGGTGCGCTTTCTCCGCGCTACCGACCGCGCCGAACACGCCGACATCGTCGAGGCGTACTGCCGCACCCAGGGCCTCTTCCGCGAGGACGGCCAGGCGCTCGCGACCTACTCCGACATCCTCACCCTCGATCTTTCGACGGTCGTGCCAAGCGTGGCAGGCCCGAGCCGCCCGCAGGATCGGGTCTCGCTCGGCAAGACGCGCGAGAGCTTTCAGCAGGCCTTCCCACGCGACCCATCGCCGGTGCGCCTGCCCATTGCCGCACTCGTTCCCGTCGGCGCCGCTGGTGCGACGACGACAACCGAGGATTGTGTCGTCGACCACGGCAGCGTCGTTATCGCTGCGATCACCTCGTGCACGAACACGTCGAACCCGTCGGTGATGGTCGCCGCCGCCCTGCTCGCTCGTAACGCGGTCGCGCGCGGCCTCGAGTCGAAGCCGTGGGTCAAGACGAGCCTCGCGCCCGGCTCGCGCGTCGTCACGGATTACCTCGAGCGTGCCGACCTGATGCAGTACCTCGACGCCCTGCGTTTCAACCTTGTCGGCTACGGCTGCACGACCTGCATCGGGAACTCGGGGCCACTCGCCCCCGCCCTCGACGCCGCGATCTCTGAGCACGAGCTCGTCGTTGGCGCCGTGCTGTCGGGCAACCGTAACTTCGAGGGGCGCATCCACCCGCGCGTGCATGCCGCCTACCTCGCATCGCCGCCACTCGTCGTGGCGTACGCGCTCGCGGGCACCCTCAACATCGATCTGACGAGCGAGCCGCTCGGCACCGACGGTGAAGGCGAGCCGGTCTACCTCCACGACATCTGGCCGTCGATGGACGAGGTCAACGACGTCATCAACTCGGCGATTACTCCGGACCTGTACGCGCACGAGTACGGCACGATCTGGGACGGCGACGAGCGTTGGCGCGAATTAGTGGCGCCCACGGGCGAGACGATGGATTGGACGCCCACTTCGACATACGTGCGCGAGCCACCGTTCTTTACCGAGATGGCCAAGGATCCGCACGACCTAACCGACATCAACGGTATGCGCGCGCTCGTCCTGCTCGGCAATTCGATTACGACCGACCATATTTCGCCTGCCGGAGCGATCCAACCCGACGGTCCGGCTGGCCGCTGGCTGATCGAACATGGCGTCGAGCCCGGCGAGTTCAACTCGTATGGCTCTCGTCGCGGCAACCACGAGGTGATGGTGCGCGGCACGTTCGCCAACATTCGTCTCAAGAACGACCTCGTCCCCGGCACCGAGGGCGGCATTACCGCGCACCAGCCATCCGGCGCCGTGATGTCGATCTATGAGGCGGCCGAACGCTATCGCGACGAAGACGTCCCGCTGATTCTCCTCGCCGGCAGCGAGTACGGTTCGGGTTCCTCACGCGATTGGGCCGCCAAGGGCACGCTGCTGCTCGGCGTCAAGGTCGTGATTGCCGAGTCGTACGAGCGCATCCACCGCTCCAACCTCGTCGGCATGGGCGTGCTGCCGTTGCAGTTCCCGGAGGGCACAACACGTCAGTCGCTCGGCGTTGACGGCACCGAGACGTTCGCCGTCACCGGCCTGCCGACACTGACACCCGGCGGTTCGCTGACGGTCACGGCGACGCGCGAGGACGGGAGCGAGATCACGTTTGACGCGTTGGCTCGCGTCGATTCGCCCGTCGAGATCGACTACTTGCGCCACGGCGGGATTCTGCCGATGGTGCTGCGCCAGATGGTCTGAACAAAGGGGTCTGACCCCTTTGTTCACCCTTCGAGTAGGCGCTCGAGCACTTCTGCGACACCATCATCAACATTCGACGAGGTAATCTCGTCCGCCACAGCGAGAACATCGGCATGCGCATTCGCGACGGCAACGCCATGCCCCGCGAGGCGCAGCATCGACAGGTCGTTCGGCATATCCCCAAAGGCGATCGTGTCGGCGAGCGCGATGCCATGCCGCTCGCAGGCAATCCGCAGGCCGCGCCCCTTGTCGACACCCTTTGCTGAGATCTCGACGATGCCATAGCCCGAATGCGTCACCTCGGCACGATCGCCGACGATCGCTTGGACGACGCGCACAAGTTCGTCGTGGGCGAGCTGGTCATCACGCACGATCAGCTTTGTGGTCTCCGTCATCTCCACCATCTGAAGCACGTCACCAATCATCGTGTCGGGCGGTGCTGCGATGCGCGCCGGGTACTCCGCATCGCGGCCAAACCGAAAGGTCTGCTCGCAGGCGAAGTGGCAGCCAGGCGCGTCAGCGCGCAACGCCACGACCAGCTCGACGGCGAGTTCGCCGGAGAGTGGCGCGTGATCGATCACGGCATGCTCGTCAACGTCATACAGCAATGCTCCGTTGGCACATACGACAATCGAGTGTGCACCGGTCGCCTCGGGCAAATCCTTGACCCAGCGAGGCGGCCGTCCCGTCACGAGCACAATCTCGCTGCCACGCTCCACCATACGATCCAGTGCGCGGCGGGTGCGAACGCTCACCTCACCGTCTTGGTCGAGCAAGGTGCCATCGAGGTCCGATGCGACGAGACGGGGCAGGCGACTGATCATGCGCTTCGGCGACCCGACTGATTGATGCGATCTCGCTGCAACATCATCCACAACCAACGCTATCTGCGAAAGACCTGATGTACGACGTGAATGCTCTTCCCAACCGAGAACACTCGGTGGATTTTTCTCCTCCTGGACGACGCCGGGGCCCGCTGATGCGGGCCTCGCGCTTTGCTCGGGTCACGCGAGCATAAAGCCGAGGAACACGGTGTTTGCGACAAGCAGCACTGCGAGAATGATGGTGAAGCGCGTGAGGTTACGCTCCATCACCTGCGTCGCGCCAAACTGCGACTGACCAATGCCGAACGCACCCGAAAGCCCCGAGTCCTTGCCCGAGTGCGCGAGCACGAGGATAATCACGAGGATTCCTAAGATCACTTGGAGAGCAACAAAGACACCTTCGAGCATGCCCGCAGTCTACCCGGATCGCTTTCTGCAAACGCCGGTCCAGCACTGTAACGCCAACTGTCTCCGTGTTTCTACAGGCTGGTGCTGCTCGCATCATCGCCGCACGATTGTCATCATGCAGCGGATGAGCACTGATCTGGCCGACAAGTATCCACATGGGAAACGCCTGACATGAGCATCATTGTCGGCGTCGACCTCGGCGCCACCAAGATCCAGACGATCGCCACGACACGCGATGCGAGCATCGTTGGGCGCCACCGGATGGCGTCTCCAGCGACGGCTGGTCCCGCTGCGATTGTCGCTGCGGTCTGCATGTCGGTGCGCGACACGCTACGCGCGGCGGGCGCTGATCTTGGCGATCTGCAGGCGATCGGGATCGGGGCTCCGGGCCAGGTCGATACGAGAACGGGTGTCGTGCTCCAAGCAGTCAACTTGGCTGGTTGGGACCGGCCAGTACCGCTCGCTGCGCTCGTCCGCGCGAATCTTGATGTGCCCATTACTCTCGTCAACGATGTCCAGGCAAGCGTTGTCGGTGAGTATCGCGCGGGTGCTGGTCGTGGCGCGACCTCAATGCTGGGCATCTTCTGTGGCACGGGTGTTGGTGGTGGGTTGATCCTGGAAGATCGTCTGTGGCGGGGAGCGGGCGCCGCAGGCGAGATCGGCCATACGGTGGTGCGACGTGGCGGTGCGCGTTGTGGCTGTGGAAGGCGAGGCTGCCTCGAGGCGTACGCGGGACGGCTCGCAATGGAGCAGCGTGCTCGGCGCTTACACGATGCGGGCCAGGCGACGGTGCTGTTCGAGCTGATGGAGCAGCAGGGCCGCGGGCGTCTGACCAGTCGCGTTTGGGCCGATGCATTGGCCAAAGAGGATGCTGTTGCGGTCGCCTTGATCGACCGGGCGACGCAGGCAATCGGTACTGCGGCTGGAAGTGCCGCAAACCTGTTGGATGTCGACCGTATCGTGGTGGGTGGCGGTCTGGCAACGCGGCTCGGCAAGCCTTTCGTGCAGGCTATTCGCGCGGCAGCGGCACCCGTCGCACTGCGCGACGACGCGGCTGCGCGGATCGTCTTGGCCGAACTTGGCGATGATGGTGGCGCGCTTGGCGCGGCGCTGCTGGCAGGCTCAGTTTCGTGATGGGGGGCGGATCCCACAACCGCGTGGATGGGCGGACGCCACAACCGCGGGGTTGTGGGATCCGCCCCCCATCACGAAACTGAGCCTGACCCCTTTGTCCAGTCACGACCCCATCACGAGACCACGGCGCCGCCACCCCGCAGCACCCGCTGCACCTGCAAGCGATCGTCAAGCAACACGATATCGGCCCGCTGGCCTGCCGCGAGCACACCACGATCGGTCAAACCGAGCACCCTCGCCGGCGTCGCCGACAACATCTGCGAGGCCTCGGCGAGCGTCACCCCAACACGCTCCACAACGTTACGGAGCGCCACATCTTGCGTCAATGTGCTGCCCGCCAAGGCGCCGCCATCGCGCAAGCGAGCAACACCGCCAGCTACAACCACCGCTTGGTCCGCAAACTGCCAATCACCATCGCCTGCATCCGCAGCGGCAATCGCATCCGTAATCAGCGCCACACGATCAACACCGGCAGCACGGATCGCAATACGCAGCACCAGCGGATCGACGTGCTCGAGGTCAGCAATCAGTTCGATTATCACGCGCCGATCGTCCAATAACACCCCGACCGGTCCGGGCTGGCGATGGTGGAGCGGTGGCATCGCGTTAAAGAGATGCGTCGCGACGCTCGCGCCCGCAGCGATCGACAATGCGACGTGCTCTGCATCAGCAGCCGTATGCCCGATCGCCACCACCACACCCGCAGCAACAATCCGCGCGATCGCCGCATCGACACCCACGACCTCCGGTGCGACCGTGACCATCCTGATACGACCACCAGCAAGCTCTAACAGGTCGTCGAGTTCCGCCAGATCGAGTGCGCGCAAAACCGCGATGTCGTGTGCACCGCGCATCGACGGCGCCAGCCAAGGACCCTCGAGATGCACACCGTGGATCGTGCCATCGTCGACGAGTGGTATCAGCGCCACGATCTGCTCTCGCAACGCACTCAAGGGCGCCGAGGCGAGACTGGCAAGCGTCGTCGTCGTGCCGCGCCTTAGATGCGCCTTGGCCGCACGCCGCGCCTCACCCGTCGAGCCAGACAGATACGACGCCCCACCACCACCATGGCAGTGCACGTCGATGAAGCCTGGCAGCGCGATCGCGCCCGACTGCGTTTCCCTGTCGATGCCAATTGGGGGCAGTGCATCGCCGAACCCCGTTGCCACGATCTGCTCGCCATCAATCTGAATCCATCCCGGCTGCAACGATCCGTCGTCCGCGAGCAGACGCACGTCCGTCAAGAATCTCAACACAACACGATCCGCCCGGCAGAGCCATCCGCCAGTCGTCCAATCACCGGTCCTGGCAGCAACGCTGGATCTGTATCGGCAGGCACCGCTGCCAGCAAGCCGCCCGAAGTCTGAGCATCGCACGCAACCAGCACGAGCGCGTCCTCTGCTTGCTCGACGTCGAGATACTCGGCAGCATCACTACGATTGCGACGCGTCCCACCCGGGATCGTGCCTGCAAGAATCAGTTCGAGGACGCCGTCGATGATCGGCAGCGCCGCAAGCTCGACGGTCGCAGAGCAACCCGATTCACGGGCCAGCACGTGTAGGTGGCCCACGAGCCCATAACCGGTGACATCCACAACCGCGTGCGGATGCACGGCACGCAGCGCATCAGCTGCCACGCGATTCGTCGTCGTCATCACTGCCGTGGCGCGAGCGATCAGGTCGGCCGACGCCGCATCCTTACGCAGCGCATTCGCGACGATGCCGGTTCCGAGCGCCTTCGTCAGACAGAGCAGATCGCCCGGCCGACCACCAGCATTCGTCCAAACATCCGCTTCCGCAACCGTGCCCGTCACCGCCAATCCGTAGAGTGGTTCTAGCGCTGTAACGGTATGGCCGCCGATGATCGAGACGCCATTCTCGTGTGCCAGCTCGGCGCCACCCCGCAGGATCGCCCCAATCACAGCCGGGTCGAGATCGGCGGGCACGGCCATGATCGCCAGCGCGTAGCGCGGCGTCCCACCCATCGCGTAGACGTCGGAGATGGCGTTGGCGGCGGCGATTCTCCCATAGTCCTCAGGGTCATCGACGACCGGACCGAAGAGGTCGACGGTTTGGATCAGCAGCGTGCCATCGTCGAGCCGTACGACCGCGGCGTCGTCGAACGTAGCACTCGAAACGAGCACGCTGGCGTCTTCCTTGGAGGGCACGTGGCGCAGAACCTGCGCGAGCTCCCGAGCAGGGAGTTTGGATGCTCAACCGCCGCCGCTTGAGAGGCGTGTGAGACGAACCGGCTCTGGCATCTTTCCTCCCTTCGTTCGTCGACTGACTCCACGCTACCGCAGTCCACGGTCATCTGACAATTCGACAAAGTCGCGCTACGCTGCAGGCATGAAATATCGAGCGCTCGGAACCAGCGATGTCCACGTCTCTGAGGTCGGCTTCGGTGTCTGGACCATTGCCACTGGCTGGTGGGGCGAATACACCGACGACGAGGCCGTCGCACTCTTGCACCACGCGCGCGATCGCGGCATCACCTTCTTCGATACCGCCGACACCTATGGTGAGGGTCGGGCGGAGCGACTCTTGCAGCAGGCGTTCGGGAAGGACGATGATGTCGTCATCGGCACCAAGTTCGGCTACGACATTTACTCCCCATGGGACCGCAAGGGCCACGTCGAGCGACCCCACGATTGGACGCCCGACTTTATTCGCTACGCGCTCGAACAGAGCCTGATTCGCCTTGGTCGCGACCACATCGACTTCTACCAGTTACACAATCCCCGCATGGATGCGCTCCAGGACGACGCTATCTTCGAGCTGCTGGAAGGTCTCAAACAGGCCGGTACGGTGCGCTCGTTTGGAGTGTCACTCGGACCCGCGATTGGCTGGCACGACGAGGGTGTCTGGGTCGCAAACAATCGCCCAATCGACGCAATGCAGGTGATCCACAATCTGCTCGAGCAACAACCCGGCCGCGATTTTATTGCAGCCGCCCGCGCCAACGGTGTCTCCGTGATCACTCGTGTCCCGCATTCCTCGGGCATGCTCGAAGGCAAGTACACCGCCGACACGGTCTTCCCCGAGAACGACCACCGCCGCCATCGCCCCAAGTCGTGGCTTGTCGAGGGCGTCGAGAAGGCCGAGGCTGTGCGTTTTCTGGAACAGCCCGAGCGGACACTCGGGCAGGCCGCGATCCAATGGTTACTGCACGAACCAGAGGTCGCGTCGGTATTGCCAAACATCTATAACGCGGAGCAGATTGATGAGTTCGCTGCAACGAGCGAAACTCCACCCGTCACGGACGAAGAGTTCACTCGTGTCGAAGCACTCTGGGAGGACGATTTCGGTGTCGCGCCGTACACGGGCGCGGACGCGGCGGTCACACTCGGAACCGTCTAGTTCGACGGTTTGCGAGCAATCTCGATCAGCAGGTCTGCGAGTCGGCGTACCTGCACGACGTCGGCCTGCCCGTCCGCCGCAGCCTGACCAGCCGCATCGTTGTGCTGGAGTTGTAGTGCAGCGCGCAGCCCCACAAGAATCGCATCCTCGCTGTACGGGTCAACACGGATCGCCGCCGTGGCTGGCAGATCGCGCGCGACGGGTGCCTGCTGCGAGACCACGACAGGCGTGCCACAGGCCATCGCTTCGAGCGCGCCAAGCCCGTACCCCTCGCTGAGCGCGACAAGTGTGGCGACATCCGCGCCGCGGAGCAGGTCGGGAATCTTGGTCGGAACGACGGCGCCGAGTAGACGCACGTGCGGCATCGTCTTTAACTGCTGGTCGAGCGGTCCGGTCCCTGCGATCCACAACGCGCCACCACCCTGTTCCGTAAACAGGCGAGCGGCAGCTCGCGCCAACCGTTCAGGATTCTTGCGCTCGATCAGATTACCGACCTGCACAATCAGTGGTCGCTGCGGAGCAGGCCCAAAGCTCGATAGATCCCCTACTCCTGGCCGAAACAGAAACCGATCCACGCCCGTGTTGATGACCTCGACGTGGAGACCCGGATAGACCGCCACGAGTCGATCTGCGAGCTCTTGCGACACAGCAACGACCGCTGCAGCACCCAGAATCGCCCGGCGCATCGTGAAGCGCAGCCCGCCAGAACGCTCGAGGTGTGCGACATCGCCACCGTGCGCCACGAGCACGTAGCGAGCACCGACCGAGCGCGCGACGCGACGCGCGATGACCGCGGTTGGCACGAGATAGTGCGCGAGCACCAGATCGGCCTGCATACGAT
The DNA here is from genome assembly GCA_038911065.1 of Gaiellales bacterium. GTDB lineage: Bacteria > Actinomycetota > Thermoleophilia > Gaiellales > F1-60-MAGs149 > F1-60-MAGs149. The sequence goes on from JBCKBR010000035.1 coordinate 10,711, forward strand.
CTGCCGCGTGCACGCCGGCGCTCCGCAATCCGGCGTACTTGCGTAGCGTGCCGACCTTGTTGGTCGTGTGTTGTTCGAGTCCGACGATCTCGACACTGCAGCCCGCCTGCTCTAACGCAGCGGTTTGGCGCGTCACAAACACGCCGTATTGGGGTACGGCGATAGACGGCACCATGTTCGAGACAACGAGTACGCGGAGCAGCGAGTCCATCGAACCTACGATGCCGCATCGATCGGTCGCTACGCTGCAGCGTGTGCCGACGTAGCTCAGCTGGTAGAGCACCGCTCTTGTAAAGCGGGGGTCCGCGGTTCGAGTCCGCGCGTCGGCTTTGTAGCAGGACGGGGCTGCCCGCTACGGTTATCTCGATTCGCTGAACTCCTCGCCTTCTCTGAGTGTTCGGCGCTACCCTAGAGATATGGCGCATCACTTGCACATTGCACATCGCGGATATCGCACGGGACTCGGCGACAACACGCTGGCACAGATCGCTGAAGCGATTCGTTTGGACTGCGACATGATCGAGACCGACGTGCGCCGCCGACCCTCCGATGGCGAGCTCGTACTCGCACACGAGAAGGGCGCGAATCTCGACGCCCCACTGCTACGCGACGCCCTCGCACTGTGCCGCCGTGCCAATGTCCCCCTCAATCTTGATCTCAAGCAGAATGGCCTGTCCGAACAACTCGTGCGCGAGTTACGCGCGGGCGAGATGACGGAGCGCACCGTGCTGACAGGCGGTGGTTGGGAGCAGGCGCTGTGGATTCGCCACCTCGAGCCGCGCATTCGGATCGGTCTCACGATCCCGCGCCGGCATCACGATTGGATTCGCGCACTCGGCTGGACCGCCAATCGGCTCTGGCGTTTTGTCTGGACTGGTCGCGTCGACCTTTTGATGAAGGCGTACCGCATCGATCTCGTCACAGTGCAGTACCGACTGATCACACCGAAACTCGTCACGCAGGTGCATCGTGCGGGCGGTGAGATCTGGTGTTGGACACCAGACGACCCGAGTGCGATCGAGCGTCTCTGCGCGATGGGTGTCGATGGCATCTGTACGAATATGCCCGATCCTGCGCGCGTCGCAGCCAGCCAGCGCGCTGCGCTTGTAGCCTGATCGGTCAGCCGAACGTGCGCACGCTGTAGACCACCGCGACGACGACGCCGATCACCAGCACGAGGCGTTGCAGCACCGTCGACGAGAGACGCCCGGCCAAGCGACCACCGAGGTAACCACCGAGCAGTGCGCAGAGCAGCATCACCAGCGCCGTCAACCACAGCACGTGCCCCGAAAGGGCGAAGACAGCTGCTGCCGCGCCGTTGATCACAAGGCTTGAGCACTGCTTGAGTGCGTTGATGCGCTTGAAGCTGTCGACCAGCACGATGCCGAGTACGGCCAGCACGATGATGCCAAGCCCACCCCCAAAATAGCCCCCGTAGATCGCGGCGAAGAAGACACCGATGGTGGGTCCGAGCAGGTGTTCGCGTCCCCCGTACATCTGCGAGATACGCACTGCTACTTGTTGTTTGACAGTGTCACCGAGCGCCAGCAGCACGACCGCAGTGAGGATCAAAAACGGAATCAGCACCGCGAAGGTCGACTCTGGTGTGACAAGCAACAGCGCGGCACCCGCGACGCCGCCAAGGGCCGCGACGGGCAGGATGATCCGCAGGCGCCGTCCCTGGCCCGTCAGATCGGACCGCTGGGCGATCGTGCCGCCGAGATAGCCTGGTACCAGCGCGACCGTGTTGGTGACATTCGCCGTAATTGGTGGTACCCCGAGCGCAAGCAGGACGGGGAATGAGATCAGCGTGCCGCCACCGGCGAGCGCGTTGACGATGCCTGCTGCGAGCGCTGCGAGCCCGGCGACTGCGAGTTCCCCGGGGGACATGCCTAAAACTTAGGCGGTCTCGCCAACCTCACGGCTGGCTCGATGCTGCTCGATCTTGCGCTTGACGCGCTGCAGGGCATTGTCGACCGCCTTCGGATCGCAGCCCGCGCGTTCCGCGATGGCGTCGTACGAGTCGCCAGCCATAAAGGCAGCGAGGACTTCTGCCTCGAGTGGGGAGAGCGCCTTGCCAAGCATTGCTACGAGCGCATCCAACTCGTCACTCGACACGACGCGCGAGGCTGGGTCCAGCGTGGGCGAGCCGGCGATGGCGTCACCCAGGGTGCACTCACCACCCTCGGGGTCTGCACCGGCGGGGGTGTGACTAAAGGAGATATAGCCGTTGAGTGGCTGATGCTTGTTGCGAGTGGCGCCCTTGATGGCAGTAATGATCTGGCGGGTGATGCAGAGCTCGGCAAACGAGCGAAATGAGGTCTCACGATCGACGCGATAATCGCGAATCGCTTTGTAGAGGCCAATCAGCCCCTCTTGCTGGAGATCGTCCGAATCACCGCCGGCGAGAAAGTAACTCGAGGCCTTGAGGCGCACAAACGGCTGGTAGCGCCGAATCAGCTGATCCAGAGCGACATCGTTGCCATTGCGGGAGCGCAATACCAAGGCCAGATCACCTTGATCGCGCTTTTGGCGCGCGGCGGGATCAATCGTACGGGCTGTTGTTGCTCGTGCAGTTTGCATTACAGGGAAACCCTCCATCACTCTCCATGAACCTCATGGTTTACTTGAGGTTTATGCCGGACGTCCCCACCATGCCAGACGGCCTAGGCAAATACAAGGGCAATTGCAAAATTGATAGGCGAAACCCTAATTTGCCTGCAAACCGTTACATTCGTTTGAGCACAAGATCTGCCCACATATTGGCTCTACCAGCGGCTTTACGCGCTTTTGATAGGTCGAACCCTATCCTGTAAGCCTTTGCAGAGATTTAGCCTTGCCGGCGTTGACGGACGGCCTCAAACAGCAGGATCCCGGCAGTGACCGATACATTCAGCGACGAGATCACCCCTGCCATCGGCAGCGAGACGACCGCATCGCAAGCCGACTGTACCCGTGGACGCACACCCGACCCCTCAGCACCGAGCACGAAGATGCAGCCATCCCGATAATCGCCGTCCGTGTATGACATTTCGGCATCGGCCGCAGCGGCATATGTCCAGAGACCTGGCCGTTTGGCTCGATGCAACCAATCGGCAAGGTTTGGTGCGATCGCAATCGGCAGATGCTCCACCGCACCAGCACTCGCCTTCGCAACCGCGGCCGTCACCGGAGCGCTACCGTGGCGCGGCAGGATCAGGCCGTTGGCACCAGCACATTCCGCGCTGCGCACAATCGCGCCAAGGTTGCGCGGATCGCTGACACCATCGAGCACGATGATCAGTGGCTGGTCTGCGTCGAACAGCTGATCGGCATCCACGTACGGAAAGGGGTCGACGTGCGCTGCAATGCCCTGATGATCCGACGTCCCCGCCAACGCACCGATCTCGTCTGCTCCCGTCACACGCACCGGAACCTCGAGATCCCGCAACCACGGCAGCGACGACCGTGCCTTGTCGGTAACCAAGATCTCTTGCACTCCTCGACGACCACGCGTGGCCTCATGCACGGGCTGGCGGCCGTAGACGATATCTTCGCTCATGCCGGCGCCAATTCGGGTCCGTCAGGAAGATCCTGCACGACCCAGCCGAGCGCCTTCAGCTCGTCGCGCAAGGCATCAGCAAGGTCAAAATTTCGCTCTATACGTGCGGTTTCGCGCTGTTCCATCAATGCGACTGCTGCCTCTGGTGGACCATCGGCCGCTACGGCGAGCCCGTCGAGACCAAGCACCGCGAGACACTCAACCAGCAGAGACCGGGCCTGCGCTACGTCGGCTGGGACGACGTCGCCGGCATCGATGGCAGCGTTGATGACGCGCACCAAATCGAACAACGAGGCCAGCCCTTCGGGCGTGCCGAAGTCGTCATCCAGCGCGGAGCGGAAGCGTGCGTCGGCTGCCGCTGCAGCCTCGGCCAACGCGCCCCCAGTGGCCGGGGACGCATCGGCTGCCGACCGCGCCGAGCGTCGGAGCACCTCGCGCAGACGATCGTTCGAGCGTCGGGCATCCATCAGTGACTCTGGGCTGTAGTCGACAGCCGAGCGGTACTGCGCTCGCGCGAACAGTGCGAGCAGCGTCTCTGGCCCCTCCCGATCGAGCGCACCACCAAGGCGGTCGATGTTACCGAGCGACTTCGACATCTTGTCACCACCGAAGCGCAGCATGCCGTTATGCAACCAGACACGGGCGAAGGTGCGGCCGGTCAGCGATTCGGACTGTGCACGCTCGTTTTCGTGATGCGGAAACTTGAGGTCGATACCACCGCCATGAATATCGATTTCTTCCCCGAGCGCCGATAATGCCATCGCCGAACACTCGATATGCCAAGCCGGTCGCCCCATTCCCCAAGGCGACTCCCAGGCCGCATCTTCGCCCTCCTTTGTCGCTTTCCAGAGGGCAAAATCGAGTGGCGCAGCCTTCTTCGAGGTAACCTCCTCGGGCTGCATCTGATCAATCTTCTGTCCGGAAAGCGCACCGTAGGAGGGGAAATCGGCGACACGGAAGTAGACGTCGCCAGCCGCCTCGTAGGCGTGGCCACCCGCGATCAATTGCGCGACCATCGCAATAATCTCGGGAATCGTCTCCGTCACTTTCGGCTCTGCGTCAGGGCGCCCGAGCCCAAGCCGCGTGGTGTCATCGATATAGCGCGCCGATTCGCGCGCGGCCAGCACGCGACTATCGATGCCCTCGGTAAGCGCGGCAGCGTAGATCTTGTCATTGACATCCGTCAAGTTCGACACCACCTTGACCTGCCAACCGGTGCGGCGCAGATGCCGCGCCAGCGTCATCGCCACGACGAACGGACGAGCGTTGCCGACATGCACAGGCCCATAGACCGTCGGCCCACAGACGTACAGACCGAGGCGCCCTGGGACGAGTGGCTCGACAGCAACAACCGAACGGCGCAGTGAGTCGTAGAGGCGCAGTGTCATGGGCGATCCAGTACGGCCTGGGCGCGGGCAAGCACCTCGTCGCGCGACAGCGCAGCCAGTACAAACGGCAGCGGGATGCCATGATCAGCGGCCGTCAATACGCGCCGAACGGAGCGCTTGCCGACACCGAGCCCGTCGAGCAGACTCTTTGCAGCATCCAGATCGACACCACCATCGCGCGGCTGGTAGGCAGCGATCAGCGCCGCGGCCGCCGCTCGCTCACCCTCACCCAGATCCTGAAGGTCGGGCGTCAGCAGTACGCCCAACACGAGGTCGGCCGCCTGCTGCAGGTTTTCGGCATCGCCGAGACCAGGCGCGAGCAGGCCGACGGAACCCGCATCAACACGCACGCCCTGCATCTCGAGTCGTGCCAGCACACGCATCGCAAGCTGATCGGCGCCAAGCAGCGCTACGTGGTCGCGGCCCAATTTGCTGAGCAGAATCGGATCGAGTTTGGTCGTGCCATGCCCAAGCTGCGTTGGGTCAAACACCTGCGCGAGTTCCGCGGCAGATGCGGCTGGGAGCGCCGTCACGGGCGGACAAGCCGAGCGCGCCAACCAATCCACGACAGCCGACGCAAGCCAGCCTTGCGCATGCAACTCGGCAACACCGACCGCACCCGACCGCTTCGACAGCCGAGCCCCGTCATCGCCGACAACGATCGGAAGGTGCGCGAACTGTGGTGGCTCGACACCCATCGCCGCGCACAACAACAATTGCCGCGCCGAGTTGACGATGTGGTCCTCACCACGCAGCACGTGGGTTATCGCCATCGCGAAATCGTCAACGACATTCGCGAGGTGATACGTCGGGAGCCCATTCGAACGCACCAGCACCGTGGCACCGAGCTCCTCGGCTGGAATCCGAATCGCGCCGCGGCTGAGATCATTGATCGTCACATCCGCGCTGGCGGGCGGCAGCACGATCGCGCCATCTGACTCGCGCCGTGCCGTGCCCTTAGCGACCAACTGCTCTGCGACGGCGAGGTGTTGCTCGGCTCGATGCGACTGTCGGTAGGGAGCATGCGGACCCTGATCCGGCCCCTCATCCACGGCAATACCAAGCCAGGCGAGATCCTCTCGAATCCGCTCCTCGGCTCCTTCCAGATACCGCTCGTTATCCGTGTCATCGATACGTAGGACGAAAACGCCACCCTGCTTTAGTCGCAGCAAATGGTTTGCGACAGCCACCATCGCACCACCTTCATGCAAGTCACCCGTGGGCGACGGGGCAAAGCGGACACGGACAGTCATGGGTGCAGGATTACAGTGATTGCGGGCCAGCGGCGATAGATCGAGCGAAGCAACTATCGACAATCGTACGCTCGGGGCGAGTTGGCGACATCTTGCCTTGCCACCAACAACCATTTGGCGCGGAGCGTGAACCTCGGGAGAACACCCTGCACCGGACACGCTCGCACTACGCTGCCCGTGTGACTCTCACTCAAAGCGAACTCGCCGATCGTGTCCTCGCGTGGTACGCACTGACCGGCCGTGACCTTCCCTGGCGCCACACCCGCGACCCATACCAGGTGCTCGTCAGCGAGGTGATGCTGCAACAGACGCAGGTCGATCGGGTCGTAGACCGCTGGACGACGTGGATCGAGCGCTGGCCAACCGCCCACGATCTCGCCAGCGCAGCGCGCAGCGATGTGATCGCCGCCTGGCAAGGTCTCGGCTATAACCGTCGTGCGGTCTCGCTCCACGAAACGGCTTGTCTGCTCGCGACCGATGGTGTACCGACCGACCAGCCTAGCTGGCAAAAACTCCCCGGTATCGGCCCGTACACGGCGGCGGCAATCTGTGCACTCGCACTCGGCCAAGACGTGATCCCCGTGGACGTCAACGTCCAACGCATCCTCGAACGATCGCTCGGCATACGCATGATCGAGCCACCACCAGGCCGCGCCCACGACCTCACTCAAGGACTCTTCGACCTTGGCGCAACGGTCTGCCTTGCGCGCATCCCGCGTTGCGACGCCTGCCCACTTGCCGACCACTGCCCCACCCGCGGCCAACGCTTCGAACCGCGACGGAAGCAGAGCCGTTTCGAGGGCTCTCGTCGACAGGCCCGCGGACGACTGCTCGACGAATTACGTGCCGGACCGCTCGCCACGGGCACCTACGACCCGACGATCGCCGCGCTGCTGATCGAGGACGGACTCGCCGAACTCCACGATCAGAATCTGACGCTGCCACGCTGATTCGCTCGAGACCCACGCTCCGCCCATAGACACGGTAACCTGCGACTATGACTTTTCTTCTGATCGCAGTTGGCGTTCTCATCCTCGTCGTCCTGCTCTGGCTCGTACTGGCCTACAACAGCCTCGTCCGCCTTCGCAACGAGGCCGCCCAAGGCGAATCCTCGATCGACATCCAGCTCAAACGACGTGCCGATCTGATCCCCAACCTCGTCGAGGCGGTCAAAGGCTACGCGACACACGAGAGCGCGACCTTCGAGAAGGTCTCGAATGCCCGTGCACAGGCACTCGGCGCCAAGACGCTTGGCGACAAGGCAGCGGCAGACGGCGCGATGCAGTCGGCGCTCGGTGGCCTGTTCGCGGTCGCCGAGGCGTACCCGCAACTCCGCGCTGTCGAGGCATTCACCAAGCTACAGACCGAACTGTCCGACACCGAAGACAAGATTGCGGCCGCGCGGCGCTATTACAACAGCGTTGTGCAGCGCTTCAACACGAAACAACAGACGATCCCGACATCGCTGATCGCCAGCGCCTTCGGCTTCTCGCCGCGCGAGTTCTATCGACTCGAAGACGACGCCGAGCGTGAGCCCGTCAAGGTGGATATCGCTCGATGACCCTCCAAGAGCAGATTCGCTCCGCCCGCCTACGCACCGTGGTGGTGCTGGTCCTGTTCGTGATCCTGATGGCCGCGATCGTGGCAGCTATCTATGTCGCGTTCGGTTCGGGGTACGGCGTGATCATGGGGCTTGTCGCAGTCGGCTACGGCATCTTTGGCTACATCGCTGCCGGCTCGATCGTCGCTGCCGCCAGTGGAGCGCACAAGATTACGAAAGACCAGGCGCCCGAGCTATTCCTCGCCGTCGAAAACGCCGCCATCGCGGCTGGTCTTGCCAAGACACCCGATGTCTACATCATCGAAGATCCAGCACCGAACGCCTTTGCTGCGGGCCGCACGCCCGAGAAGGCCTACATCGCCGCAACGACCGGCATTATACAACTGCTCGACAAGCGCGAACTCGAGGCCGTGATGGCGCACGAGATGGCGCATGTCCGCAACCGTGACGTGCGCCTGATGACACTCGCCGCCGTGATGGTCGGCGTCATCTCGATGATTGCCGACATGCTGCTGTGGTCGATGATCTTTAGCGGCGGCCGCAATAACAACAACAACCCAATCGGCGCAATCATCGCAATCGTCGCGATCATCCTCGCCCCAATCGGCGCGGCGCTCCTACAAATGTCGCTGTCGCGTCGCCGCGAGTATCTTGCTGACGCCACCGCTGCGGAGCTGACGGGCGACCCCGAGGGGCTCGCGCGCGCTCTCTACAAGCTCGGCGCCGACCAGCGCCCGCTCCAGAAAGTCAACCGCGCGACAGCGCATCTGTGGATTGAGTCGCCACTGCGCGACCACCACGGCATGCGCACGTCGCTCTCGGGCCTGTTCGACACGCACCCACCACTCCAAGAGCGCATTGATCGCCTGCAAGAGATGGGTGGCTTCCAACTGCCGCCACTGCCAAAGGGTGCCGCCGAGGCGTAAGCGCTTAGCCGCGCGTAACGAGTACGACGGCCTGTGCGGCGATCCCCTCACCGCGACCAGTGAAGCCCAGACCATCCGTCCCGGTCGCGCGGATCGAGACTTTGTCGGCCGTCGAATGCATCGCCGCAGCGCAATGGGCTCGCATCACGTCGACATGCGGCGCCAGCTTTGGCTCCATCGCCACGACCATGCAATCGGCGTTGACGAGCGTCCACCCCTGCTCGGCAATACGCTCGAACGCGAGGCGGAGCAGTTGCAGGGAAGCAGCGTCCTGCCACTCGTCCGTAGCAGGAAACATCCGGCCGATGTCACCAAGACCCGTGGCACCGAGTAGTGCGTCGGTCAGGACATGACAGACCACGTCAGCATCGGAATGCCCCTCCAGACCGTGCGTGTGTGGAATCGTCACGCCTCCGAGGACAAGCGGACGCCCAACCACCAACCGGTG
>JBCKBR010000036.1:0-19606 GCA_038911065.1 Gaiellales bacterium
CCTGAACCCCTCACGAAATCCGCGCAGTGCGATTCCCTAGGGCGGATCTCACATCCGCGCGGTTGTGGCATCCGCCCCCATCACGAAATCGAGCCCGACCTAGGCGTCCGCTATGGTGCCGTCCGTCCCGGGGAATCGCACTGCGCGGTTGAGAGTTCGGCAGCATAGGCCGAAGACCCGATCAACCTGATCTGGTTCAGACCAGCGGAGGGAGCGACCCATGGAGCACGAGCGAACTAATCGGCCGATCACCGAGCCGATCCCTCTTACCGAGCGCCACCTCTCGACGCTTGACGTCGCCGTGCTGTGGTCGAACATGGGCATCAGCCTGCTCGGCATCGTCGCGGGTGCGGGACTGATCGCCTACGGCGCCGGTTCGACACGAGCCTTGGTGGCCATCCTCGTCGGTGGTGTAATCGGCGGCCTCATGCTTGCTGCCTCTGGAGTGCTTGGCGCCTCCACGGGACAACCAGGGATGGTCGTCTTGCGGCGCGCGCTCGGCACGCGCGGCTCGTACGTGCCCACCGTCATGAATGTCGCACAGGGTTTTGGCTGGGGCATCTTCGAGATCCTCGTGATTGCCGAAGCGGCGCGCCTGATCGCTGACGTTGATACCCGCTGGCCCTTCGTGCTGGTTGCCGGAGCGCTCGGAACCGTGCTCGCCGTCCTCGGACCAGAAGTCGTTGCGCGACGGATCCTCAAGCGCGTGATGACGCCACTCGTCGCCATTGCGATCATCTATCTCCTGCTGCGCTTGGCAACCGACGGTCGCACGTCAGACCTCGCAGCAGCTGCTATCGCCGGCATCGGACTGATGGCTGCAATCGATCTTGTCGTCGCCAACTACGCGTCGTGGCTGCCGCTCGTGCCCGACTACACACGCTATGCCAAGACCATTCGTGGAGCTGCGATTGGTGCGGGTGGCGGATTCTTTATCGCCAGCACAATCACCTTCGCAGTCGGTGTGCTCGCCGCCGTCCATACGGGCGTGATTGCCTCTGCGGCGGGTGGTGTGGCAGTGATGCTCGCCCTGCCACTCGGTCTACTGGTCTCCGCGATTCTGACGGTCGACGAGACCGAGAAGGCGTTTGCCAACATCTATTCGACCGCCGTGTCCGTGCGTAACTTCGCACCACGCGCGCCACAGACGCCGATCGTGATTGTGATTGGCCTCGTCATAACGCTCGGCGCCTTAGTGATCTCGCTCGACCGCTTCTTCGACTTCCTCTACCTGCTTGGAGCCATCTTCGTGCCGCTCTTCGGTGCCGTCTTCGCAGATCGCATCCGCCCGCTAGCGCCACGCGGCACGATCGTCGCCTGGATCTCTGGATTCGTCCTCTACGAGTGGCTCAGTCCGACCAATATTCTTGGTCTGTCGGACCATGTCGCGCCACTCTTTGGCGGCGCAATCGGTGCAACATTGCCAGCATTTCTCCTCGCCGCCGTGATCCGACTGGCGTGGCCCGTCCGCCGCTAGCGCGTACCCCACAGGCGGTCGCCTGCATCACCGAGGCCGGGCACGATAAAGCCCCGCTCGTCGAGGCACTCGTCGAGTGCTGCCACGTGGATCGCTACATCCGGATGGTCGGCGCGCATGCGCTCCACTCCCTCCGGTGCGGCGATCAGACTGAGCAGCTTGACGGTGTGTGCTCCGCGCTCTTTACAGACCTTGGCGGCGTACGCTGCGGAGCCGCCCGTTGCCAGCATCGGATCGATAATCAGCATCAGCCGTTCGCCGAGATCCTTCGGTAGTTTCTCGTAGTACGAGACCGGTTGCAGCGTGTGCTCGTCGCGGTACATGCCGAGAAAACCAACCCGCGCGACCGGGATCATCGCGAGCACACCCTCGAGCATGCCAACGCCGGCACGCAAGATCGGCACGACGCCAACCTTCTTACCGGTCACCTTGCGACCGATCGTCTGCTTGATCGGCGTGGTGACGATGACGTCCTCGAGCACGAGGTCGCGCGTGGCCTCATAGGCCAAGATGCCGGCCAGCTCGCTCGACAGCGTTCGAAAGTCGCGCGTCGAGGTAGAGGCATCGCGCAAGAGTGCGATTTTGTGTTGAACCAGCGGGTGGTCGCAGATCTGGAGGACATGCTGCATGGCGCCATGCTACCGGTTATGGCAGCGGACTAGAAGCGGCGGTCGGGTCGCATCGGCGCAACCCAACTCGGCGCAACGCCGTCGACGATCATCTCGGCGAGCAAGGCGCCCGTCGATGGCGCGAGCGTGACTCCGAGCATGCCGTGGCCGGTCGCGAGGTACAGGCCATCGTGGCCCGGCACCGGACCGAGCAGTGGTAAGGAATCTGGCGTTGCCGGACGAAACCCGGCCCACCCTTGGACCGAGACTTCACTCGTCGCCGGATGCCAATCCTTGAGGTACGAACAGGCATCCTTAACGAGCACGCCAAGGCGCCGCTGATCGATCGTTAGATCCTTCCCGGGTAGCTCGAATACTCCGGCGATGCGAACTCCCTCTTCGAAGCCCGAGACACCGATCTTCGATTCGGTCAGGTACAGCGCGTGCGCAGGACGTGTGCCCTCGCCCTTGAGGGTGATCGAGTATCCCTTGGCCGGCACGATCGGTACGTCGAGTCCGAGTGGCTTCAGCAGCGCCGGACTCTGCGCGCCCGTTGCGATGACCACCTTGTCGGCAGCGATCGGCCCACCACTCGTGTCGATCTCCCAACCCGTTGCCGCCAATCGCAGGCCGTGAACATCGGTCTGCTCACGCACCTCCTGCCCAAGGCTGATCAGTCGATCTGCAAGTCCGCGCATCAGCGTCTCGGGTTGCACGTAGCGATCGATCGTCGTGCGGATCACGAAGCGCACCTCGTCGGAGATCGACGGGTCGATCGTACGACCCTGCTCGGGGGTCAACTGCTCGATCTCACCTTCAAAACCAACCTTCTTGAGATCCTCAAACACGGGGGCAAACCACGAGATTCCCTGCTCGGTCTTGGCAAGCACGAGAATGCCGCCTCCGTGCATCTCGAACGGAATACCATCGGCTTTGTAGGCGTCGAGCACTTCGAAGGTGCGTCGATTGAGGTTGTGGAGCGCCTCCACGCCTTTGAGAAATCGCTCACGCGTGGCGGCCCCACGAAATGCCCACAGCCACCTCAGCCAACGCGTGTCGAGCTCGGGGCGAATCACGAGTGCACCGTTCGGATCGAAGGCGCTCTTGATCCCCATCATGAGCGTGCCAGGCGATGCCAGCGGCATCGAAATGGTCGGTGAAACCCAACCCGTATTACCTTTTGATGCGCCCCCGCCGATCACCGATCGTTCGACCACGACGACCTCGACGCCTTTCTGCGCCAGCGACCAAGCGCAGGCCAACCCGACAACGCCGCCACCGATCACGACAACTCTCATGCTGCAATCCTACGCAATATCAACAATAAGCCGACCTTGGACTTGGCCCTTGAGGATCGCCTTGGCCTGAGCTGGCACGTCCTCGAGCGAGCAGCCACTCGTCATCTGATCGAGGAGGCCAAGGTCGAGTTCTTTGGCGACCCGCGTCCATGCCTCGACGCGCTGCGCGTACGGCATCGTCACGGAGTCGATGCCGAGCAGGTTTACCCCGCGTAGAAGGAACGGCATGATGTGCCCGTCGAAGGCGGCGCCACCCGCCAGACCACAGGCAGCGACGGAGGCGCCTCGCTCGAGCTGGCGTAGCACGCGCGAGATCGTCGACCCAGCGACTGCGTCGATACAGCCTGCCCAGCGTTCCGACTCGAGCGGCGCATTGGACTCTTCGGCGAGTTCCTCGCGCGTCACGATCTCGTCCGCACCGAGCTGCTTGAGGTAATCGCCAAGCTCGGGACGCCCTGTGCTGGCGGCCACCTTGTAGCCATTCTTGGCGAGCAGCGCAATCGCCACCGAGCCAACGCCACCCGCGCCACCGGTCACCAAGACCGGCCTGTCCCCACCGGGTTTCAGGCCCTGACGTTCGAGCGCGATCAGGGCAAACATCGAGGTCAGGCCAGCGGTGCCGACAGCCATCGCCTGGCGCGTCGTGATCGCCTCCGGTACGTGCACGAGCCAATCGGCACGTACGCTGGCGCGCTCCGCGAAGCCACCCCAATAGCGCTCACCCATGTGCCAGCCCGTCACTACGACACGGTCTCCGACGCTGTAGCGCGCATCACTCGAGGCTTCGACCACACCTGCGAGGTCGATGCCGGGGATGTGTGGAAAGTTGCGTGCCAGGCGACCCTTGTTGCCGTCGACAACCAAGCCGTCCTTGTAGTTGAGTGTCGAATGCTCGACGCGCACCTGCACCTCGCCCTCGGGCAGGTCGGCGATGGCGACGTCTTCGATGGCCGCAGCCACCTTGCCTTCGTCGACTTCGCGCATCATCAGTGCTTTAAACGTGTCAGCCATTAGAAGTCCATTCCTCGTTCGTCGTCGTTACAGCCTACGCAGACTTCAGCGCTACCTGCGCAGCCATCGTCGTGCAGCACGACGGGAGGAGCCTAGCCCCTCCCGCGCTCTCCTACGGCCACCTGCCACTCGTTCGCGTCACGCGCGCTCAGGAGCAGCCGCTGGTCTCGCCGCAGCTGATGCACTTGAGGCACGTGCCATTACGAACCAGCGTCAGCTGTCCACAGTTGACACATGCGTCGCCTTCATACCCCTTCAACCGAGCCTCATCGCGATCGGTCAAGAGCGGCGCGACACGCTGCTGCATTCGTGGTGCTGCTGCTGTCTTGCCACCCGCCGACGACGTCACCGCCGTACTGGCGATTGCAGCGACCGGTGTCGTGCTGAGCCGTTCGGACTCCGGCGTGCCGATCGAGTCGGTGCGAAGGTCTTGGTCGTCGATGTGCGAGAGATCGTTTCGATCGAGGTACGAGATCGCGACCTCTCGGAAGATGTAGTCGATCACGCTGGTCGCCATCTTGATCCGCTCATTACCGACGACCATGCCGTTCGGCTCGAAGCGGGTAAAGATGAAGGCATCGACGAACTCCTCCAACGGAACGCCGTGCTGGAGACCCAGCGAGATGGCGATCGCGAAGCTGTTCATTAGGGAGCGGTAGGCCGCGCCCTCCTTGTGCATATCGATGAAGATCTCGCCGAGCGTGCCGTCCTCGTACTCACCCGTACGGAGATAGACCTTGTGTCCAGCCAAGGTCGCCTTCTGTGTGTAGCCGGCGCGTCGCTGCGGCAACTTACGGCGCTCGCCCATGATCTGGACGACACGTTCCGCGGCCTGCTCGACACTCGGTAGTTCGGTCAACACCTCAATCTCCGCTCCGACGTCGAGCGCCTCGGCCGCAGCACCCGACAGTGGCTGCGAGAGCTTCGAGCCGTCGCGATAGAGCGCGTTGGCCTTGACCATCTTCTTCCACGAGACCCGATAGCACTCGGCAACATCGGCGATAGATGCCGACGCCGGTAGGTTGATCGTCTTCGAGATAGCACCCGACAAAAATGGCTGCGCGGCAGCCATCATCTCGATGTGCGCCAGCGCGCGGATGGCACGCGTGCCCAAACGACCGCACTTATTGGCGCAGTCGAACACCGAGAGGTGCTCGTCCTTGAGGTGCGGTGAACCCTCCACGGTCATCGTGCCGCAGATATGGACGTTGGCCTCGTCGATCTCCGTCGCACTAAAACCGAGTGCGGTCAGCAGGTCGAAGCCGGGTGTGTCGAGGTCCTCGAGGTCGATGCCGAGTTCCTTGACGATCAGATCGTCGCCGACTGAGTAGCGCGTGAAGGCGAAGCGCACATCGAAAGCCGTCGGCAAGGCAGTCTCAACAGCAGCGAGCATCACCTCGCTAAAACCAAAACTGCGGAGCGCTTCGGGATTGACGTGTGGCGCACCCGTCAACGAGCCCGAGCCGACGCAATAGCGGACGATCTCGTCGACCTGCTCGGGCGAATACCCTAGGTGCACGAGCGCAGGAGGCACGGAGGAGTTGACGATTTTGAAGTAGCCGCCACCGGCCAGCTTCTTGAACTTGACGAGCGCGAAGTCGGGTTCGATACCCGTCGTGTCGCAGTCCATCACGAGCCCGATCGTGCCGGTCGGCGCGATCAGTGTCACCTGCGCGTTGCGGTAGCCATGCATCTCGCCGAGCGCGAGTGCGCGGTCGGCTTCGTAGCGGGCCACCTCGAGCAGTTCGGGTTCGCAGACCGCGGCGTCAATACCATCCGGCGTCACCGTCAAGCCCTCGTACTCTTCGGCCGGTGCCGCGTAGGCGGCGCGCCGATGGTTGCGCATGACGCGAAGCATGTCGTCCTTGTTGCGATCATAGGCGTCGAAGGCGCCGTGTTCGGCTGCGAGTTCGGCGCTCGTGGCGAGCGACGTAAAGTGCATGATCGCGCTGACCACACCACAGAAGGCAACGGCCTCCGGCGAGTCGTAGGCGATGCCGCGCTGCATCGAGAGCGCACCGAGATTGGCATAGCCGAGACCGAGCGTGCGATAGAGATACGAACGATTGGCAATCTCGCGGCTCGGGAACTGCGCCATCAGCACGGAGATCTCGAGCACGATCGTCCACAAGCGCGTAGCGTGACGGAACAGTTCGTGGTCGAAGTGGTCGCCTCGATCGAAGGTGATCAGATTCATCGAGGCGAGGTTGCAGGCCGTGTCGTCGAGGAAGACGTATTCGGCGCACGGGTTCGAGGCGACAATCGGACCATCGACGGGACAGGTGTGCCACTCGTTGGTGGCATCGTGGAATTGCACACCCGGATCGGCACACAGCCACGCGGCCTCGCAGATCTGATCCCACAAATCGCGAGCCCGGAGCACCTTAGATGGCTCGGGCTTGCGATCTTGCTGGGCGGCGCGCGCTAGTTCGGTCCGGTCGTAGAGCGGCCACTCCTGGTCTGCCTCAACGGCCTCCATGAAGGCGTTCGTGATACGCACCGAGTTGTTCGAGTTCTGACCCGAGACCGTCATGTAGGCCTCGCCCTGCCAATCGGTGTCGTACTCCTCGATCTGCAACTCCTTGACACCCTGCTTGGCAAGGTCGATGGTGCGTTGGATCGAAGCGTCGGGCACGCCTGCAGTGCGGGCACCACGAACAGCCTGTGCGAGGGAGGGGTTGTCGCGGGCGATGAAGCGGTCGTCACCCTCGCCTTCTTGGGTTGCAGCGAGCACGGCGTTGAGGTGCCGGTTGAGCATCTTGGAGCCGGCCACGAGCGCCGCCACCTTGGTCTCCTCGACGACCTTCCAGCGAACGTACTGCTCGATGTCGGGATGATCCAGATCAAGCGTGACCATCTTGGCGGCGCGACGCGTCGTGCCGCCCGACTTGATCGCGCCCGCGGCGCGGTCGCCGATCTTCAAGAAACTCATCAGGCCAGAGGAGCGACCACCACCCGATAGGCGCTCTTCGGATCCACGCAACTTCGAGAAGTTCGAACCGGTACCCGAGCCGTACTTAAAGACCCGTGCCTCACGAACCCAGAGGTCCATGATGCCGCCCTCGTTGACGAGGTCGTCGTCGACGGACTGGATAAAACAGGCGTGCGGCTGGGGTCGCTCGTAGGCGTTGGTGGACAGCTTCAATTCGCCCGTCCCCGGCTCGCAATACCAGTGGCCCTGAGGTGGTCCAGTGATCCCGTAGGCCCAGTGCAGGCCCGTGTTGAACCATTGCGGCGAGTTGGGCGCTGCAACTTGGAGCGCGAGCATCGCCGAAAGCTCATCGCGGAATGCCAACGCACCGGCCTCATCAAAATACTTGTGCGTGTAGCCCCAGTAGGCCCAGCAGCCAGCAAGGCGACCGAACACTTGGCGCGCATCGTTTTCGCCCACGAATCGCCTGCCCTCGGGCAGCGCGGCGAGGGCATCCTGATCGACCTCATGACGCTGCAGCCAGACCGGGACACCATCCTCCGGCACGGGCTTTAACGCCGCAGCGACGCCTGCCTTGCGACAGTACTTCTGCGTGAGGATATCGACCGCGACCTGGCTCCACGCCTCCGGTGCAAAAATCGTCGCTTCAAACACGACGGTGCCATCCGGATTAATGATGCGGGATGTTCGCTCGACGAAGGGAATACCCGCGTAGGGATCGGCTCCTTCGGTGGTATATCGGCGCTCGATCTCCATCGTTCTCCTCCTGCTCCACCGCTGGGGTGGTGAATATGAATCGTAGTACCCGCCCACTCGCGGGGGACGACCAACTTAGCGCTCCAGTCGGACGGACCCACAGGAGTCCTGTCTGCACGGCTCATCGACTCGCTATAGTCGCCATGTGGAAACGCAGGGGATCCTCAGCACCATTGGGATCGTCCTCGCGGTCGGCCTGCTCGCTGTCCCCATCGCGCGTCTCCTGCGGCTGCCGATCATGGTCGTGCTGGTGGCCTTGGGTGTCGTCGCTGGTCCGTCCCTGCTCGGCATCGTCGAGGTACCAATCGATGGACCCGGACCGGCACTGCTCTTCTCTTTTGGCGTCGCGCTGATTCTGTTCCACGGTGGCATGGGGATCGCCCTCAAGGTCATCTCGAAGACGGCTGTTGGCCTACTGCTGCTGGCAATACCCGGCGTGATGATTACCGCTGCGATCACTGCCGTCTCAATCGCGTTGTTGTTTGGCGTCTCATTCCAGATCGCCTTGCTCGCCGGCGCGGTGCTGGCCGCCACCGACCCCGCCATCCTGGTTCCGCTGTTCGAGCGCCTTGGTCTCCGCCCACGCGTCGGGCAGACGGTGATCGCCGAGAGTGCAATCAACGACCCCATGAGCACAATCTTCGCCTTGACGATGGCGGGAATCATCGCTGCCGGGAGCGTCAGCGGCTTCGCGCCACTTGGCGACTTTGGTCGCAGCATCGTTCTCGGGTTGCTGGTTGGCGTTGTCGCTGGTGTCCTGATCGCTCTACTCCTGTCGACACATCGCGTTGGCGTCCTGCGCGAATCGCCTGCCGTGACACTGCTCGCGCTGGTCGTGTTGGCCTATGTCGCGAGTGAGGTCATCGGCGGCTCCCCGTACCTCGCCGCCTTCATCGCTGGCGTCATCGTCGGCAACAAAGACCTGCTGCGGATCGACCATGCCAAGCGGCAGGAGCATATCTTGGAGGATTATGTCAGCGAGACAGTCAGCATCGTGGTGCTCGCGATCTTCGTCATCCTCGGCCTCAACATCGATCTCGGACTTCTGCGTGACAACCTCGTACCCGGCCTCTTGGTAATGGTCGTCTTTATCTTTGTCGCTCGGCCCGTCACCGTCGTAGCCTGTCTGCTGCCGGATCGTCGAGCGCGCTGGACGCGGCAAGAGATAACCTTTATTGCGTGGTGTCGTGAGACAGGCGTGGTGCCCGTCGCGGTTGCCAGTCTGCTACTCAGCGAGCAGGTGCCAGGGGCAGAGCTCGTGGCGACATTAGTGACGTTCGCGGTTATCACGACGCTGCTGCTCCAGGCGACGACGGCAGGCCCGTTGGCACGACGACTCGGCCTACTTGATGGGCCGCCGCCAGTCCTGCGCGCCTAGGATTTCGTGATGGGGGCGGGTTCGATTTCGTGATGTAAGGCGGACCCAACCCCATCACGAAATTCTGCCTAGGCCTCTTGCTCGAGTACGCGCAAGACCACACCGGCACAGTGAGCAACCAGCGCGGCCTCGGCACCAGGTGTGGCATCCGCAATGTGTGGCGTCAGCACGACGTTGACAAGTCGGCGGAGATCCTCCGGCACGTGCGGCTCGTTGCTGAAGACGTCGAGGCCGGCTCCCGCAAGACGCCCTGTTTTGAGCGCCTCGATCAGTGCGACTTGATCCACCACGTCCCCACGCGCCGTGTTGATCAGGATCGCGTCAGGGTGCATCAATGCGATCCGCTCGCGACTGATCAGTCCTCGGGTCTCCTCTGTTAGCGGGCAATGCAGACTGACGATGTCAGCCCACCCGAGCATCTCGTCGAGATCGCAATAGGAGATGCCCAGTGCGTGTTCGACCGTCGGGTCGAGCCGGCGCGGCGTGGCGTAGCGCACCTGCTTACCAAAGCCGTGTGCGCGGCGCACCATCGCCCGTCCGATCGAGCCCATACCAATCACGCCGAGTCGGGCACCTGCGGCGTCAGCCGCCATCAGTGGCAGATAGTCGTCGCGCTCCCAGTCACCGCGCCGAACGATCGCATCGTTCTCCAAAATGCGATGCTGGACCGCGAGCAGCAATGCCATCGCGTGGTCGGCGACAGCCTCGGCATTGGCCCCCACCGGCCAAGCGAACTCCACCCCTCGTCGGGCCAGCGCCTCACGGTCGATGCCGTCGATACCAACACCAAAGTTGACGACCACGCGTAGCGCCGGCATCCGGTCGAGTAGCTCATCGTCGACCGTCTCGCCGAACGTCCAGATTCCCCATGTGCGCGCCAAGTCTTCGGGGCTGGTCGGCGGCAACACCGGGCCATTAGTGAAGACCACGTCGCAGCGCTCTAAGACATCGTCGAAGGCGCCACCGGCCAGGTGGTAACGCACAAGCAGGAGCGGCTTACTACCCATCTCGCTCGAGATCCGCGATCAGACTGTCGAACTCCGGACTGTCAAACTCGAGCGTGGCACGATCGTGCTTGTCCAGCAACCACTCCCAAAAATCGAAGTCGATTTCGGACAGGTTGTGCTGAATTACGCCCCAAAGAGTCCACCCGTATTTCGACATCAGGCCCCAGAGGCGGGCGCGCGCCACACGTGCCGGCGTCGCCTCCCCCCAATAGGCGGCGACGAGTTGTTCGAGCTGCTCGAGCGAGAGACCCGATTCGCTCCAAACATTGCCGAGCTCGAAGGAGGCCTCGTTCATTCCCGAGTACTCGTAATCGATCAATCGGAAGCGCGTTCCGTCCCACATAAAGTTCTCGGCCAGCAGATCGTTGTTACAGGGCACCAGCGCCTCAGGTGCCTTCAGCATGGCAGCCTCGAGGCGACGTACCTGCGGCTCGAATGCGTCGTAGCGATCGGGCAGCGCAAAGCCGCGTTCCTCGCACACTCGGCGATACCCCCGCTGAATGTTGAACATGTCGAAGCGATCACGAAAGGCAGGACCGGCGTGCAATTGACGCATCGCGGCAGCCGCAGCGGCCAGCCGATCCCCGCGTTGCATTCGCTCACGCGACATCGTCTCGGCCTCGATAAACTCCAAGACGAGCATGCCATGCTCGGGCTGATAGGCCACAACACCGGCACCAACACCAGCGGCGGCAGCGGCCAGCGTGTTGGCGTACTCGTTTTCGCGGTCAATCGCCAGTAGACCGGTGTCGGGATCCGAAATCCGTACGACGAAGCTTCCGCCCGCGCTGTCGACGCGATAGTTGTGGTTCGTGAGCCCGCCTTGGAGGACGGATACCTCGCGCCGACCCTGCAAGGCGGGGACGCCATCGAGCCGTGAAGTCAACTCTGGGTGATCGGGTTCCATGGGCGCTCCTCTCCGCGGCGGCAGCGTACCCCACGGCGCTAGTCTGCGCTGGTGGATACTGGTTGGAAGCACTGGCTCCCCGCAACGCTCTGCGATCTCGTGGCAGCACTCGGAGCTTCCGATTCGCACCGTCGCAGGGCCTTTGCTGCGCTGACTGGACCAGCCGACGCGGCGGCGCTGCTGGCCTGGGAGCGCTTTCGGCTGGTCGCTCCGTCGCGCCTTGATGTGCCACTCGTACCATCCGATCTCGATGCCGAGCAGGCGATTGCACTGCTCGAAGGGCTTGGCCTTGTTACGGGCGATCCAGCGCGCGCCGTCGTGCAACCCGACCCTGTCGAAACGGTGTTGTCGCTGGAGCACGAGGATCTGCGGGCACTCGAGCAGCTCCGCGCCGCGACGGATGTCGGCGCGATCACGACGCCAACGACTGCATTACCGGACCTGGCCGCGAACTTTGGTGGTAGCAAGGTTGGTCGCAACGACCCCTGCCCGTGCGGCTCGGGCAAGAAGTTTAAGAAGTGTCACGGTGTCTGAGTCTCGTGGTCTAAAACCCCCCGGGACGCCAGACCGCTAGCCCAGGATGCGCTTACCGAAGGCCAGCCTGTCCTTGTAATAGCCGCTGTCGTAGCGGGACAGTGCGACACCTTGGCTAGACGAATGGATGAACAGCTGAGGCGAGATCGCCATGCCATTGTGTCCGACACTTCCCGAGGCGGCATTCAGCCCACCCGGACCGAACATGAGCATGTCGGCGGGCAGGATTGCTGCGGGCGCGAGGCGCTGTTCTGGCTTCGCCGTGGCTGCCATCTCGAAGGTCGTGCGACCACCAAACGCCGCGAGTGCGCCGGTCGGCGAGGTTGGATCCAGCGCCAATACCCGCCACATAAAGCCCGAGCAATCGAAGCCGCCAGCAGTATTGGCACCGAACAAGACCTGCGCCTTCTCGGAAGTACCACCCCAGACGTACGGCATGCCGATGAAATCGAAGGCGCGCTGAATCGCCTCGTGCTGCGGGCCTGCCGTGGCCGGCAGCTGTGCCAGCAACTCGACGGTGTCAATCGCGGCCTGCTTCTCCCAACCACCCCACTTGAGCACCTGCGCTGCCGACCAGATCGCGTCTCCTCGACTCGCCTGCTCGTACCACGCGTTCTCTTTCGCATCGTCTGCCTGCTCGAGGTTCGTACGCAGGCGCAACAATCGCGCCACGATCTCGGTACCGACGCCCGGACGAGCCAGATATCCCGCTGCCGTGATCAACTGCTCGGCACGCGCGGCCGTTGCGTCCATGCCGGCTGCCGCCACGAAGGCGGCGTCGACAGCGCCGACCGTCACCGGCTGCCCGGCGGGGATGCTGCGCAGCCGTTTCGGAGCTTGAGCGAAGGCCGCCTGCACGAAGGCATCCAAAGCCGGGCCGTCAAGATCGTCATCGGGTGCGAACGCGTCAGCCGCCGTACCTGGAAAGGCACCGCTCTGCAAGAGCACCACAATCGATCCACTGGTCCAACTGCGAACCGTCGGTGGTGCGATCGCTGCGGCGGCTGGCTTGGCAGGCCTCTTCTTCTTCTTGTGCTTCTTCTTGTTGTGGGCGTCCGCGACGCCACCGAAGGCAACCAGAGCGATTAAGAGCAGTGCGATGAATTGGCTGAGGCGAGTAAAAGTCATTTCTCCACTTAACCGTTAGGGGTCTTACCGTCACGCTGAGGATTGGCTCCTCAGGTAGGGATCGAGACTCTAAGTGTACCCCCACTCCAAGTGCAAGCTTTTGCGCGTTGCGTTTTTGTAAAAGTCTCAACTATGACTCGAGGTCATACCGGATAAACGTCACGTTTGAGCCAAAACAATGGCATTTTTGCGTCAAACGTTGAGCAACCTAAACACCACCCAAACGACGTAAAAGTCTCAACCTCTGTAGTAGACATCTCTACCTGAGGGCCATGTATCACCCTCAAATCTACCTGAGAGTTAGCGACTGGCCTGGAGCAATGCGGCGAGTCGTGTCGGGTCGTCGAGGAGTGCTCGGCCGACAACGGCGCCAACACAACCGAGCGCGCGCACTGCACGCACATCTGCGGGTGTCGTGATACCCCCCGCGGCGATCACCATCGCCGTTCCCTCGACCGCCGACACGATGGCGCCGAGCAGTGATAGATCGGGACCGGCCAGCGAGCCATCGCGTTCGATACCCGTCACGAGAAATGTGCCAACTCCCTGCGTGGCAAGCCGTTGAGCTGCCTCGGCGACGGGTACGCCGGCGTCTTCTAGCCAGCCATGGGTGCGCACCGTGTTATTGCGACTATCGATCGCGACAGCAATGCGCGCACCATACGCGGACAACAGGCGGTCCAGCGAGGCCGGATCACCGAAGGCCAGCGTTCCAAGCAATACACGGTCGGCGCCGGCGGCGAGGCTCGTCTCAACGGCGCCGACGCTACGCAGGCCCCCACCCACCTGGATCAATGCTCCTGGCGGCTTCTGTGCAACCAAATCTGCGATCAGGCTCGCATTGGGTTCGGCGGGAGTCCCCGTCCGTGCCGCATCGAGATCGATCACATGCAGACAGGTTGCACCGGCCGACCAAATCGCCTGGGCACGCTCGATCGCATCGTCGTGATCGCTGGTCAACAAGTCGTCAAAACGTCCTTGCAGGAGCCGGACCGCTTTGCCGTCGATCAGGTCGATCGCCGGATAGAGATTGAAACGAGAGGTATCTGCCTGCATTGTGTTACCATGCTAACACGATGAAAGTCCTTAGTGGAACACCATGGCGCACAGCAGCCGTTGAAGATCTCGCCGACGCACTCGTCTCGATTGACGATCGCGAACAGATGCTGGCGTTTCTACGCGACGTCTGCTCCTTCAACGAACTCGCAACGCTCTCACAACGACTCGCCGTCGCACGCCTCGTCGACGCCGGCGTACCCTACGCCGAAGTTGCCCGTCGCCTCGGCGCGTCGACCGCCACCGTGACGCGCGTCGCCCAGTGGCTTCGGCACGGTGAGGGTGGCTACCGCCTCGTGCTCGACCGTTCGGAGCCGAGCACATGAGCGGCTCGACGCTCCGCATCGCAGTCCCATCCAAGGGACGGCTGGCAGCGCCTACCATCACTCTGCTGCGCGCGGCGGGTGTGCCTGTACCCGAAGATGACCGCCGCCTACTCGTACCGATTCCCGAGCTGTCGATCGAATTATTGTTTGCTAGGACCGACGACATCCCGACCCTGATCCGCGACGGCGCCGCCGACGTTGGCATTGCGGGTGGCAATCAACTCGTCGAGCACGGGCAGGCAGGGTTAGACGTACTGCTACCGCTCGGCTACGGCGCCTGCCGCCTCGTGATCGCCGTACCAACGGATAGCAGTATCGCCGCTATCGCTCAGCTCTCAGGTACGCGCATCGCCACGTCGCACCCCCGCGCCCTCCAGCAGTTCCTCGACGAGCAGGCGATTGCTGCAACCATCGTCGCGCTCTCCGGTTCGGTCGAGTTGGCGCCAACAATCGGTGCAGCTGACGCCATCTGCGATCTCGTCTCGACGGGCGAGACGCTTCGACAAAATGGTCTCCAGATGATTGCGACCGTGCTGGAATCCGAGGCGGTCTTGCTGGCGCAGTCAGATCACGCGCACGACGAGCGTGTGGCCGTGCTCTGCACCGCAATCGGCTCCGTCTTGTCGGCCCGACCAAAGCGCTACCTGATGCTCAACGCACCCGACGCTGCGCTCGCAGCCATCATCGAACTGCTACCGGGGATCGACGCTCCGACCATCCTCCCGCTCGCACGCGCCGACATGCACGCGGTCCATGCCGTCGTCGATGCAGCAGACCTGCCACGTCTACTGCATCCTCTCAAGCAGGCCGGAGCATCCGGTCTGCTCGTACTCCCAATCGAGAATCTGATTCCATGAGCCTGCCCGAGATTCCCTGGATCCGGCCCGAGTTGGCCGCAGCATCACCGTACCGCTGGCAAGAGGGCGTGCCCGAAGGGCGCGTGGCGCGCTTTGACATGAACACGCTGCCACTCGATCCGGCCTGGTGGCCGAGCATCGCGCAGCAGATTGCCAACAGATCGGTCAGTGCCTACCCCGAAGCCGACTATGCCCCACTCAAGCGCGCAATTGCGGGCTACGTGGGTGTAGATCCAGCGTGCATCGTGCCGACTGCTGGTGCCGACGAGGCGATCCTGCTCTGTGCCTGGCTCGCGCTCGGCCGTGGCGATCGTGCCGTCGTCGGACGCCCCACCTATCAACTGCACGCCACCAGCGTGCACATGACGGGAGCCGTACTCGACCTCGTCGATCCGCTCCCCGGACCGACGCTGCGTTTCGACCTCGCCACGATCATCGCCAAGGCGGCGGCAGCGCGACTGGTCTGGCTCTGTTCGCCAAATAATCCCACGGGCGAGGAGATCTCCGCCGACACGATCAGGGAGTTGTGTGCCACCTGCCCCGGTCTCGTCTGTCTCGACCAGGCCTACCTCGAGCTGTCGGGGGAGGATCACACGCGCCTAGTTGCCGAGCTGCCAAATCTTGTCATTATCCGAACCTTCTCGAAGGGTTGGGGTCTGGGTGCGCTGCGTGTCGGCTACGCGATCGCCGACCCGCTCGTGGCAGGATCACTGGATGCGCTCCGCCCACCTGGCTCGCTCTCGACAGGATCGGCGCTCGGAGCAGAGTTAGCCTGTGCACACGCCGATGCGATGCGCCAGGATGCGTCCGCCTATCGCAGCGAACGCGAACGCCTCGCAGACGGTTTCCGCCTGCTGGGACTCGAGCTTGTTGGCGAGGCCGGTAACTTTGTCTGCGCGCGGACACCAATGGGCGGCGCAGAGACCTTCGAAAAACTCTCTGCACAGGGCCTCGTGGTGCGCACGTTTGCGCACGAACCGTTGCTGGCAGATGCCTTTCGTGCGTGCGTTGCGACACCGGTAGAAAACGATCGTCTGCTCCACGCCCTCGCCGAACTGCTCGGCAAACCCACTCCACCTGCGGCCGACCCTGATCTTGGGCGCAGCACGTTTGGCCGTTCCGCCATCGTCGAGCGTGTCACGAAAGAAACAACGATCCGCGTACAACTCAATCTCGATGGTCGCGGCGACACCACGATCTCGACGGGTGTCGGATTTCTGGATCATCTCCTCACCGCTCTCGGACATCATGCCCTCGCCGATCTCGTCCTGACCTGCGTCGGCGACACCCACATCGATGACCACCACACCGTTGAGGACTGCGGCATTGTGCTGGGACAGGCGATCGATCGTGCCCTCGGTGACCGCATTGGTATCCAGCGCTTCGGCGATGCTGCAGCACCGCTCGACGAGGCACTCGGGCGCGCCGTCGTCGATTTTTCCGGGCGTGGCTCAAGCACGACCAAGATTGCGTTCCGCGACGAGCGTATCGGCGAGCTCCCCACGTCGCTGATCCCGCACCTGATCGACTGTATTGCCATCAACGCTAGAGCCACCATCCATGTGGAAGCTTCGGGCGATGACGATCACCACGTCGCGGAGGCAGCCTTCAAGGCCCTCGCGCGCGCACTCCGCGCTGCCTGGTCGATCGATTCGCGCCGCGGTGCGCAGGTCGCATCAACCAAGGGTCTGCTCTGATTCTGCCAAGCGTCACGATCGTCGATTACGGGGGCGGCAATGTTCGTTCGCTGCGCGCAGCCCTCGAACGCTGTGGTGCGGTTGTGGAAACCGCCACCGATCCCGCGCGCATTGCACAGGCCGACCGACTGATGTTGGCGGGGCAAGGCGCTGCAGGTGCAGCAATGGCAGCGCTCGCAGAGCACGGCCTCGATCGTGCCCTAATCGATGCAGCTGGGCGGGGTATCCCGATCTTGGGTGTCTGTGTCGGCCTGCAGATCCTGTTCGACGACTCGGACGAGGATGAAGCGCGCTGCCTTGGTCTGATACCCGGCCGGGTGCGACTATTGCAGGGCGCTAAGCGCCTACCGCACCTCGGCTGGAATGACGTCGATCCGGTCGGACAGCACGCACTCAACGATTGCCTGCCACTGGTCGCATACTTTGCGCATTCGTTTGCTGTCGAGGCTACCGTCGCTTCTGTAATCGGCGTTACGCGGGTCGACGATTCCTCGTTTGCGTCAGTCGTGGCGCACGGCAACGTTGCTGGCGCGCAGTTTCATCCCGAGCGCTCAGCCGAAGCCGGACGCACGCTGCTGCGATCGTTTCTCGCCTGGGACGGCGACTGATGCTGCGCCGCCGCATTATTCCGTGCCTCGACGTCTCGGGTGGCCGTGTCGTGAAGGGCATTGAGTTCGTCAACCTGCGCGACTGTGGCGAGCCGGTCGATGCGGCATTGCGCTACGCCGAACAGGGTGCCGACGAGCTCTGCTGGCTCAACATCACCGCGGGTGACGAGGGCTGGAAGGACCTGCTTGCTCAGGTCGAAGCGGCGGGCGCCCGCATCGACGTGCCACTGACCGTTGGTGGTGGCGTCTCAGATGAGCGCCACGTGCGCGATCTGCTTGGAGCCGGTGCCGACAAGGTCTCAATCAATAGTGCTGCTTTTGACCGCCCCGAACTGATTACCGAGTGCGCCGAACGCCATGGCTCACAATGCATCGTCGTCGCCATTGACGCGCGACGCAGCGATGCTGTCTGGCAGGCCGTGTTGTCGGGCGGGCGCCGCCCTACCGGCCGCGATGCGATTGACTGGGCACGCGAGGCGGTGGATCGAGGCGCAGGAGAGCTGCTCGTCACGAGCATGGATGCCGATGGCACTCAACGCGGCTACGCCCTGGAACTCTATGAGCGTCTGCTCGATGCAGTGACGGTGCCGATTATTGCCTCGGGGGGCGCGAGCGGGCCGGACGACATCGCCGAGGTGCTCGAGCTCGGCGTCTCCGCCGCCCTGGCTGCAAGCATCTTCCATGATGGAATCAATACGGTCGAGGAGGTGAAGGACGCATGTCGAGCAAGGAACCTACCGATGCGCTGATCCTCGACGGGGATCCTGTCTTCGACGACGCGGGCCTGATTCCCGCGATCTGCCAAGACACCGTCGACGGCACGGTGCTGATGATGGCGTGGATGACGCCCGAAGCACTGGCACACACATTACGGTCGGGCCAGGCCTGGTTTTGGTCGCGCTCGCGCAAGCAGCTGTGGCAGAAGGGCGCAACCAGCGGCAACGTATTGGCCGTGCAGGAAGTGCGGCTCGACTGTGATCGCGATACCCTGCTGGTGCTTGTCACTCCGTCAGGTCCTGCCTGTCATACAGGTACACGGACGTGCTGGGGTGAGGACACTGGACCATTACTGACGCGCCTCGCCAAGACGATCGAAGCACGACGTGGCGCCGATCCCGATGCGTCCTACGTCGCCCGTCTGCTCAACGCAGAACGGTCGGTGGCTGCGGGTAAGGTCGCCGAAGAGACCGCCGAGGTGCTTGCTGCTGAGCCCGGCACGGAGCACCAACTGGAGGAGGCCGCCGATGTGCTGTTTCATCTTTTTGCACTGCTCGCGCGCGATGGCGTCGATCCGATTCGCGTGCTCGACGTGCTCGCCGAGCGCGAGGGTTTAGCACCCCGTTGGCTCCGGAACTTGGAGTGAGCAAGCAGCCCGACGAGTATGCCGGTATCGCAGAGATCTACGACGCGTGGTGTTTTGAGGTCCAGGAGGACATCGGCTTCTACGTCGGCATGGCCGTTGGTAGCACGACGCCTATAGTCGAACTTGCTGCCGGGTCCGGTCGCGTTGCAATTCCGATCGCAGAGGCCGGCTTCGACGTTGTGGCGATTGATCGATCGGAGGCCATGCTCGAGCGACTGCGCGCGAAGCTCGCACTTGCTGATTGTGGGGGGCGCGTCACGGTGCAGTTGGGCGACCTGCTCGCACCCGGCCTGACAGACACGTTCGACCGAGTGCTGATTCCGTTTCGCAGCCTGCTGCATTTACGCAACGATGACGAGCGACTACTGGCGCTACGCGCTGCCCGAGCGTTATTGACGCCGCAGGGGTACCTCGCCTTCGATGTCTTCTCGCCAACGCCCGCCGACATACGCACAACACAGGGCGTCTGGTTTTACCGCGACTCCGGCGCCAAGGAGCGTGCCGACTGGCACCGCAGCGATGGCTCGACGCGGATCGAGGTCGAGATGCGCGGTCGGACGACGACGCTGCACTTGCACCCGTTGCCAGCCCAACGCTGGCTCGACCTCGTGGAGCAGGCCGGCTTCGAGGTAATCACTGCGTGGGGCGATTTCGATGGTGCCC
>JBCKBR010000037.1:0-17378 GCA_038911065.1 Gaiellales bacterium
CCACCACGAAATCGAGCGGAGGACCTAGCGGCGAACCTCAACACTCGTCGACTTGACGACTGCGGTTGCGTTATCTCCGGGCTTGAGGTCAAGCTCCTCGGCCGCCTCGCGGGTGATAATCGAGACGATTCGGAATGGGCCACAGGCCAGTTCGACCTTTGCCATCAGGCCATCTTTCTCGACGGAGACAACTGTGCCGTCGAGTTGATTGCGCGCTGACACGCCGGTCTGCGGGGCTCGCTCGCGGAGCAGCGCGCCGAGATCCTTGGCAGCAATCGTGCGCTGCCCTCCCGGCGAGCGCTGACAGGTGATGCGACCCTCCTTCTCCCAACGACGCAGCGTGTCCACGGTCACGCCGAGGATGCTGGCGGCCGTGCCAATGCGCATCTGCTCACTCATACCGCCGAGGCTACCAGTCGACTCGTGTAATTGAAGGTGTCCACGTCGCTGGCAGTTTTGAGACGAGCAGTACTGCGGTGCTGATCAGCAGTAGGAGCAGTCCGACCGCAATTGCCGCGTCGAGGTCCACTGCGAGCTCGGCATAGACGGCAAGCGGCAGCGTCTGCGTGACCTTCATGACACTGCCTGCAAACAGCAGGGTGGCACCAAACTCGCCGATGCCGCGTGCAAAGGCGAGCGCCCAACCAGTACGCAGACCTTCGGCGGCGAGTGGCAACGCGATACGAACGAAGAGTGCCCCCTCGCTGGCACCAAGATCGCGCGCGGCGTCGAGCGTATCGCGATCGACTAGTGAGAATGCGCTGATCGCCGCGCGTAGATAAAACGGTGCGGCTACGAACGTGACGGCGAGCACGACGGCAAGCTCTGTAAATGGCAGCACCAGGCCGTGCTCAGCGAGCGTTTTCCCAAGCATTCCAGTCGTACCGAACGCGGCCAGGAGCGCGATTCCCGCAACCGCTGGAGGTAGGACGAGTGGCACTTCGATCGCTGTTAGTACGATGTTGCGGCCACGAAATGATCGTCGTGCCAGCAGGTAGGCCGCAGGCGTGCCGATTATCAGAATCAGCGCATTCGCGACAAGGTTCGTCTGGATCGTGACGACAAGCGCGTCCAGCGCAGCGGGGCGCGTGAGCAAGTCCAGTAGTCGCGATGGCGCAATCGCTGTGAGTAGCGAGATGATTGGAATTGCCAAGAAGACGAGTGCGAGCACCGCGCAGAAGCCAAGCAGAGCGCCGAACAAGCGATTGCCCCTGCGCAGTGTCATGCTCGTGGCAGCGGTCCAAACCCAGCCGCTCGCAGCGCCGCCTGTCCCGCAGGCCCTGTCAGTTGATCGAGGTACGCGCCGGCAGCGTCTCGGTTGGTGTCTTCGCGCGACACGACACACGCCGAATAAATGATCGTCGGCTGTGCCGCCGCGGGCAACGGGATCGTGGTGAGCGTGTCGCTCACGCGCGCATCCGTGACGTAGACGATGCCCGCATCGGCCGAACCGAGCGCTACCTTGCCGACGATGTCAGCCGCATCAACCTCCAAGCTGACAGTATTGGTTGTGAGGATTGTGGTTGCCTCGAGTCGTGTAAGCGCTTCCCGTGTGTAGGCGCCGATTGGCACTGCGGCAATGCCGATCGCAAGGCGTAGTCCGCCCGCTCGAAGATCGTTGATCGAGCTGATCTTTGCTGCTGCGCGCGGCACGATCAGGGCTAGCGAGTTGGTTGCGAATGGCACGGGTGCATCGCACAGCCCTTGTGCGTGGAGCGCGTCGGGTTGCATTTGACTTGCGGCTAGAAACAGATCGGCGGGGGCTCCTTGGCGGATCTGCATGGCGAGCGTTTCGGAGCCTGCATACGAGTAACGCGCTGTCCCATCGACTAAGGGCAGGACTGTTTGCAGCGACGAGGCGCCGTAGACGGTCAGGGCGGGCGCGTCACTTCCGCGCAATGTAACCCAGAGCGCGACACCGATGGCGGCGAGAATCAGGGCGATACCGGCGATGCGTGTAAGCGACACGGGGACAACCTAGCGCAAAAACTATCTAGAGACAAACATAGGTATCTACGGTGGGCGTCGGCAAGGTTGCGTGCGTTGCACTGATCGGTTCGATCGGGCAGACTGATCCCATGCAGATCGCCGAGGTCAGAGCCACCACCGTCAACATCCCCTTCGTCGCGCCGTACCGCTTCAGCTATGGCTCAATGGCAAGCGTCACAAAGACAATCGTTGAGGTTGTCACAGACGAGGGTGTAGTTGGTCTTGGCGAGGTCGCGGACGGTGATCGCAGCCACGATGTCGTTACGCTCGGGCAGCGCTTGATCGGACTCGACGTGCTCGACCTGGACGAGGCTGAGACGCGTATCGTACCCGGCTACGTCTATAGCCCATGGAGCAACAAGCGCGCTGTGGAGCGTGCATTCGGTGGCATCGAGACGGCACTCTGGGACATCCGTGGGCAGATCGAAGGCAAGTCGATCGCTGAACTATTGGGTGGTCCTGTGCGCACGGAGATCGCGCTGACCGAGTATTTTTCGTACCGCTATCCGGGCCCGCAGCATGCGGGTGAGTCGACGCCGCTCGAGGTTGCCAGGTCCTGTGCGCGGTACCTCGAAGAGTTCGACAGTCCGATCTTCGAAGGCAAGGTCGGCACGGTTGCCATCGAAGACGAGCTGGCGATGGTGCGCGAGATTCGTGCCGTGATTGGCGATCGCCCACTCCGCCTCGACGTCAATGGGGCGTGGTATCCCGCCACGGCGCGCGCGTTGATTCCACGCTTTGAGGAGTACGGCATTGATGCCTGGGAGGATCCCTGCGAGACCTACGAGGAGTTCGCAGAGATTCGCGACGTGACGGATCGTCCATTCTCGACGCACATCATTGATTTTCCGCGGGCAGCACAACTCGGAGTGCCGAACGTATTCGTCACCAACATGAACGATCTAGGCGGCCTGCGCAACGTTGTTGATTGTATTCGCAGCTGTGAGCGTACCGGCATCGGCTTTCGCTTTCACTCCGGCGAGACGGGGGTTGGCAGCACGGCCTACCTGCAATTGTCGGCAGCGTTTTCGTGGGTGTCAGATCCGAGCCAGACATTGTTTCGCTGGTATGCCGACGATGTGATTGAGGGCGGGCCGTACGTGCCGCGTAACGGCTTTGTCTCGCTCCCCACGGGTCCCGGCCTCGGTGTCAAACTCGACCCGGTCGCCCTGCAGCGCTGTCACCAGCGATTTCTTGTGGAGGGAGCGTTCCCTCCTGCCGTCGGCCGCGAGTCGTACACCGATTCCTTTCGGCGCAGCTAATGCCGTGGTCGCCCCCAAAAGCTGAGAGGCGCTAAGTGGGTTTCGGCTCGCAGCTAGTTCAGTTACACAGTGCATTGCAACGCCCTGGTTTCTGATGGCGCCGCTGCGGCGGTCGAACGGATCACTCCTGTGATGCGCGGGAATCTGGCCGAGAGGCTGGGCCTCTTCGCGTAAGTCTCATAGAGTGGGTTTGCATCCCACCCGCTTAGAGGTTCGTTGGTGTGTTTCCCGGTTCCCGGTGTGTGGCGACGCGAATCAGGCTCGATCTGGGCCCTGAGGGTTCGCGCAACTGTCAAAGCGGGCCAGGCGAGGGTGAATGCGCGACGAACCTACGCCGCCAGCATCTGGGATCGGAAGTCGTCCCAGACCATGTGCGGCTGATTGAGGCGCTCGGCGATCTTGATCATGTGCCTGTGATCGTTATGGACGAGCAGGGAACTGGTATTGCTTGCTGTTCGGGCAATCATCGAATCTCGGAGCCGGCTAACGCCGATCGCCTTGGCATCACGGCGCGTTGATGAGCCATGAAGAGCGATGTTGAGCTCCGTTCCATCACTCAAGTGGAAGGCTCCAAGTCGGGACTCACCGAGAACACCGTCGGCAGTCGGGCACTCGACCGTGATCTCCTCGTACAGGCTCTTGAGCATGCAACGCAGGTACGATCGTTGGTTCGCTGGATCTCGTCACGCTGCACGTGCGTGGAAAGTACGCCGGCGCAGACGCGCCGACCACTCAGTTGACTACCGCTGTGTGCGCTTGGCGAGGTCCTGCAAGTGCTGCTGCACCAACAACTGAGTATCAAACCGGTAGAACTTGATGATCCGCTCGCCGAGCATTCTGAGTTCGTTCTTGTTGAGAACACCCGAGGCGGGCTGCTGGCTTATTGCTTGAGCGTTCACCGTCACAAGTCCGTTCACCATGGCCGCGGATTCCTCGGGTAAGTCGAATCGATCAGGGTCCAGGTGAAACATCAGCGGATCTTGCTGAGATCGAATTCTGTCTGGATCGAGCGACTTTGAGAGACGCATGAGTCGAAGCCCTGTGATGTCGGCATATTCACTGCGGTCAGGCTCAGATAGGATCAATATCGGACGAGCTTTAGCCGGCACGAGGTACGTCAGTTCGGGGTCACCTCGGTTCTTGGCCGCCTGAACAAGACGCTCAACGTCGGAAACCTCGTACGGCTCCCGCTCTTTACCTGCATACACGCGAAATGGCGGCTTTGGAGCGAACGGTACGACGGCCCAGCGGATAGAGCCCTCGTAATCGGTGCGTGCCATGCTTAGAGGTCGAGCAGGGCCTTAATGGTGTCAGCATCTTCGATGGCGCCCTGCGAAACAGCTTCAGTGAGGTACGCGTGCATCGCGAGGTCACTCGTCTTAAGACCACCACAGCACACGACATCCAGAGCCGCTTCGATCTCGGCTAGGCGTTCAAAGTCAACCGGATTCACGACGACCGACTTCTGCTCGTCCCGGTACTTCGTATAGACGATGGCGCATCCCTGATCGACAACAGGGACACGGGCCGAAGACGACGCCCGGTACTCAAGATGGAAGACCATGGGATCATCATACACAAAGGTGGACGAGATTTCTGATTTATGTACGAAATTTCCTTGAGGCAGACCGGGAGCGTTGATTCGGGGCACAATCCGAACAGTGCTAGGGTTTTCTCATGATCGCTTCCTGTGATGTGATCGTGATCGGCGCCGGGCTCGCCGGTCTCCGTGCAGCGCGTGATCTCGCCGCCCGTGGGCACTCTGTGATTGTCCTTGAGGCGCGTGATCGCGTTGGTGGCCGCGGTTTCACCGCCCAGCTCGACGGTCGCACGGTCGAGCTCGGCGGCTCGTGGTTCGCTCCGGAGCACGAGCAGGTAAAGGCCGAGCTCGAACGCTATGCGCAGCCGACCCGGAATTTCCCCACGCGCCTTCACGGGCGCTGGCGCACAGGCGGCGAATTGCGCAGCGGACTACCCGTGCCATGGAACCAGCTGCCCTCGCTTGAGAAGGCACTCGGGCAGATCGCCACCGACGCTGCTGCATTCGCCGCTGGTGACGTGGCCCGGTGGGATCAATCCGCGCTTAGTTACATCGATGCACTCGAGCCCACACCCGCCGTGCGCGATTTCCTGATCGGCTGGTGGCAACTGATGGGTGGTGCCCCGCCGGCGAGCGGTGCCATTGTCGATGCCATCAGCGCGATTGCAAATCACGGCGGGCTCAGTGGTCTTGTCACCTGCCTTGCGCACGTGCCCGCTCTCGGTTGGACCGCGCTGGCTGAGGCGATGGCCGCGGACGGCATCACGGTTGAACTAAACGCGGCGGTGACGTCGCTTGACTTTGCCGATGGTGTCGTCTGTGCGACCACCGACGGGCGCACTTGGCGCGGACGTGCCGTGGTGGTGGCAGTTCCAATCAATTGTCTCCCGGCGATCTCCTGCGCGCCCGGGTGGCCGTCACCCGTCGCAGAGGCCGCCGGCGCCAATGTCGGCTCGGCGATCAAGGTGCTGATGCTGGTGCGTGGCGTGGAACCGCACGGCATTGCCGTCGGCGTCGGTCACGGATTGCACTGGTGGTATGTGGATGATGCGGTCGATGGTCTGGTGCGCGTAACGGGCTTTGGTTGGGCGACGGACGATTTCGATGCCAGTAGCCGTGATCACGTTGAGCGGGCACTGCATGCCTTCTTCCCCGAGGGCGAGCTCGTTGCATTTACGCATCACGATTGGATCGGCGATGAGCGCTCTCTGGGCACGTGGCTGACGGCGCCGGCTGGACGCGCTGATCTCGTCGATCCCGCGCGCTTTTCCCCGTTCGCGTGTGCTGTGTTCGCCGGTTCCGATGTTGCATACGAGGAGGCTGGCTGGTTCGAGGGCGCCCTCGTCAGCGGGGCAGCCGCCGCGACCCACGTCCACGGACTGCTGGGCGGCTAGCCTCGTCGCCTGCGCCGCCATCAGCGCGTGGATTGTTTGGGGTTACGACGTCGTCACGTACGCCTGATCCCGCGGCTTGGCGCGTGGGATCAGAATGCAGCAGAACGCGCCAACGATGCCGACGATGCCGGCAATCAGGAACGTGATCGTGAAGCCGCTCTCGGACGGCAACAAGCCGTTCGTGCCAGCGATGGTGTTCGCGCTGAGAATTGCGGCGCCGATCTGGGCGCCGATCACGCTGCCGAGGGTACGGGAGACGGTGTTCATGCCCATTGCAATACCGGTGACGCTCGGCTCGACGGCATCGATGATCAGCTTGGCGAGCATCGCGTAGACAAGCCCGACGCCGGTGCCGACGAGCGCCATCGCGATCACGATCTGCCAGCCCTGCGCGTGTGCCGCGGCGAGCATGACGCCGCCGATACCGAGCACGATCATGCCGGACATCACGAGTATTCGTGCGCCAACGCGCGGCTCGACGCGACCGACGAGCGGGCCGATGATCAGGATCATCAGCGAGGTCGGAAGGACGTAGAGGCCGGCTTGGATCACGCTCGCGTGGAAGCCATACGTGAGCAGGTTGGCGAGCTGCGACGGCATGTTTGCGCCCATCTGGACGAAGTTGGGCACGAGCAGGAACGTGCCAAACATCGAGAAGCCAGTAATCAGCGCGGCGACGTTCGTCCAGAGCACGGCGCGATTACGCATCAGGATGATGTCGACAAGCGGCTCGGCGACACGCAGTTCGACGACTACCCAGACGACTGCAGCGACGATCGCGAGCGCGAACACGCCGAGCGTCGCGGCGCTCGTCCAACCCCAGCGCTCACCCTCACTGAGCGCGACGAGGAGTGCCGCGAGTGAGACCGAGAGGAGCGCAGCGCCAGGCAGGTCGAGGCGCGACGGCGTGCGGATCGGCGACTCGGGGATCATGCGCCAGACGAGTACCATCGCGATCGCGATCGGAAGCGCGCCGACCCAGAACAGCCACGACCAATGCAGGTTCTGAAGGATCACGCCGCTGAGCACGAGGCCGATGCCGCCACCGACGCCGTAGGTCGCCGATAGCGTGCCGAGGCCCGAACCGACCTTCTCCGGCGGGAACTCATCACGGATGATGCCGAACGCGAGCGGGAAGATCGCACCAGCAGCACCCTGTAGCGCGCGGGCGGCGATCAGCATCGCGATCGATGTCGAGAGTGCCGCGGCGATGGTGCCGACGAGGAAGATTGCCATCGCGATCAGGAGCAGCTTCTTCTTACCGTGCACATCGCCAAGCTTGCCAATCAGCGGCGAGGCGATCGCGCTCGTCAGTAGGAAGCCGGTGAAGACCCACGTGCCCCAGGTGTTCGTCGTGTGGAGGTCGCGCTCGATCGTCGGCAGGGCCGGCACGACGAGTGTCTGCTGGAGGACATAAGAGACGGCAGCGACGGCGAGGATGCCGAGCGTGAGTCCGGGGCGACGCGACGCTTCAGTGCTAATCGCCACGTCAGAACCATACTGCTCACAATCGAGAGGCTGGGGCGGCAGGATTCGAACCTGCGATCGCGGGACCAAAACCCGCTGCCTTGCCACTTGGCCACGCCCCAGAGCAAGCGCCAGCGTAGCGAGAGCGCGCCACCTCAGGCGCGGACGATGGTCCGGGATCCGCTCAGTCCCGCCGTGATGGCAGCTGCCGCAGCGACGAGAGTGGGCGCCGCCGACTCGAGTTGTTCGTCGAAGCGGAAGCTCGGCGCCGAGACATTGATGGCAGCGACGATGCGCCCCGCTGCGTCGCGAATCGGGGCAGCGACCGAAACGAGACCAGGTTCGAACTCCTCGCGCACAATCGCGTAGCCAGCAGATCGGGCTGCCGTAATGGCCGCTGCGTGGCTGGCCACGCCTGCCATCGCAAGCTGATCGGCGGGTAGTTCCATTGCCAGTACGCGTCCAGCCGAGGTTGTCGCCATTGGTGTCAGACCACCAACAGATCCTGGCGCATGGATTGCGCTCGTCGGCGATTCGGTGGCGAGCGTCAGCACATGGTCTCCTTGGCGCACGGACAGGTGCGCGCTCTCGCCGAATTCGGCGACGAGTTCGAGCAGGATCGGCCTAGCGGCGGCGACGAGCGGCGCGTCGCCGGCCTGGGCGGCAAGGCCGAAGATCCGCCAGCCGAGTCGATAGGCGAGCGTATCGCGGTCGCGTGTGACGAAGCCGTAGTCGTCGAGGGTGGTGAGGGTGCGCGAGAGTTGGCTCTTGTCGGCACCGACGATCGCCGCCAGTTGTGAGACGCCGAGACCATTGGGCGTGGCGGCGGGTTCGGCGAGTGCGAGCAGGACGTCGAGGCCGCGGCCAAGTGCTGCAGTGCCGGGATTCATGCGCGTCCCGGCAGGGGCACGGTGTCGCCGAGTTCCGTTGTGCGCCGGGCCACGAACTCGATCAACTCCTCCTCGATGGCCGGATCCAGTGGTGGCTGCTGGTACTCGGCGAGTAGCTCCTGCCAGCGTTTGGACGCGCGTTGGGCGTGGTCGAGTCGACCGTTCTTGTTCCAGCGGTCGTTATTCTCGGTCGAGGCGATCGTGGGGCGCCAGAAGCAGTCGCGAAATCGCTCCAGCGTGTGAGCTGCGCCAAAGAAATGGCCACCATGGCCGACCTCGACATGTGCGTCAAACGCGAGGCTCTCCGGCGTGATCTCGACGGGTCTGAACTGGTCGTAGAGGAGGTCGAGAATCTCTGTGTCGGCGATAAACTTCTCGAAGCTCGTGACGAGGCCGCCTTCGAGCCAGCCCGCCGACTGCCAGCAGACGTTCGCTCCTGCGAGAAAGGCTGACAAGAGCGTGTTCATCGCCTCGTAGCCGGCCTGGTAATCCGGTAGTGGACTGGAGGTCAATGTGCCGCCGCCGGAACGCCACGGAAGGTTGAGGTCGCGGGCAATCTGCCCCGAGGCATAGAGCCCGAAGGCCGACTCGGGGCCGCCAAAGGCGGGAGAGCCGGTCTTCATGTCGGTGCTGGAGAGAAACGAGCCCATCACGCAGGGTGTGCCCGGGCGGATCAGTTGGACAAGGGCGATGCCGGCGAGGCTTTCGAGTGTCTGCTGCACGAGGGCAGCAGGGATGGAGCAGGGAGCCATCGCGCCCATCAGCAGGAAGGGCGTGATGATGATCGCCTGGCCGGCGGCACCGTAGTTGACGATGCCATCGAGCATGCGCGCGTCGAAGCGCAGGGGCGAGTTGACGTTGCAGTTGGCAAACAGCACGGGGTCGTCGCCGTGGAGGACGTCCGTGCCGTGCACGATTTCCGCCATGCGCAGACAATCGGCGGCGGCTTCGCCGCTCGAGGGTTCGCCTGCCCAGACCCGGTCGGTCAGACGAATCGCGGAGAGTGCGCGCATCAAGTGGCGGGAATCAAGGGGCAGGTCGTTTGGTTCGAGAATATTTCGACCGGGTGTATCGAGGTTGTCGGTCATCTGCACGAGACGGAGCAGGTTGTTGAGGTCCTCGTAGGTGCCGTCGCGGCGCTCGTCGCCAATGCGCACAAATGGTGGGCCTTGGGCGGCGCAGAAGATCATGCTGTCGCCGCCGATCGTCAGATCGCGTGCCGCGTTGCGGGCGCGCATGGAGAATTCGGCGGGGGCGAGTTTTGCCTGGACGAGCAGAAAGTCAGGGTCGAAGAAGACGGTGGTGTCTTCGACGGTCTGGCCCGCCCTGCGAAACAACCGCAGGGCCTCGTCGTTGTCGAACTGGACGCCGACTTCCTTGCCGAGTCGCTTCCAACCGTCATGGATGGTTGCGAGCGCCTCCAGCGATAGTGGTTCGTAGCGTGGCATCGCGTTCTTCAGCATCAGGCGCCTCCAACTTACAACTTGAGTTGTAAGTTACAGGACGACGCCGGTGGAAGCAAGTGCAAAAAGGACCCGAGGGTGATTTCAACCTGGCATTACGTGCGTATGCGTGCGTTTGCTACGCGCGGCGCTGAAGCAGAAAACGCGTCAATCCGACCACGATCGCAGCGGATTCTCGCTGCCGACCCGCCGCAGATTCCATCACTCGATAGTCGCGGGGCGCACGCATATTGCCGATCTCGATAAAGACCTTCGGCACCGTCGAGAGATTGAGGCCACCAAGGTCACTCCGCTCAATCAGACCATTCTCACCGATGTAATTCGAAATCGTCGTAGGCCCCTGGTCGCGCAACGCATCGCGCATCAGAATCCCCAAGTCGTGTGACAGACGCAACATCCGCCGGGACTGGCCGGCAGGCCCGGGCACGATCACATGGAAGCCCGTGTTACTCGTGTTGAGACTGCCGTCGGCGTGGATTGAGATCGCCGCATCGGCGCGGGCCTGATTGCCGATTGCCGCACGCTTGGTGATACATGGACCGACACCCGCATTCGACTGTCGCGTCAGGATCACGCGCGCGCCCTGCTTCGTCAGCATCGTCTGCACGAGCAACGCCACATCCCAGTTGTGCTGCGCCTCGGAATATCCACTGGGTGTCGACGCGCCGTTGGCGTCGCAGTCCTTCCACCGTGTGCCGGCCCAGACCTGCTTGCCGACGATCTCGGGGTGCGAGCTGTTACCACCGTTATGCCCGGGATCAATCACAACCGTCTTACCACTCAACTCGCCCGCCCCTGCTACTGGGACCACACTGACTACGGCGACCACCGCCAGCAGAGCTATGCGCCACGCCCTCATCGCCGATCTCCGAGCAGCAGTGCCAGCCCAGCGAGCACAGCGAACAACAACAAGATCACGATAATCACGATGCCGACGCCGAAAAAGATCGGGAACAGTGCGACGAGCGCCTGCGCGAACGCCACGGCCCACGTCACCTGCCGCAGAATGTACGGCAGGTAGCGACTCAGTGCGATCTGGACGAAAATAGCCGCCACCGCGATTGCCAGCAAGCCGATCCACTGTCGCAAGTAATCGCCCGGGCCAAAGCCCAACACAATCAGCTCGATGATCGCCAGACCAAGACCCAACTTGACACGATGTCGACGGAGGAACGGTAGTGGCGCGCCTCCGCTCGGTGGCGGTGCGCCACGCGCGTACGACTGAGCCATCACGACGCGGACGTCGCTCGGGTCGACCTCTATTCGGCGGGGACCGTTCCCACTGTTGCGATCGTCGTCCATGTTGCGTATTCCAAGTTCGCTGCGGCAGCTTCTGCTTCCTGCCTCTTATTGAACACCCCAAATACAACGGAGCCCGATCCGGATACCGCAGCGGCGAGTGCGCCACGTGCCAGCAAGCACTCGCGCAGCTCGCGGCAGGCAGGCTCGAGCGTCTCTGCGGGCACCGTCAGATCGTTCTCGATCATCGCCGCCATGGCTGCCAGATCGCGAGGCAAACTGATTGTCGCTGGAAGTGGGCGATCGTCCGGGCGGTACCAGTTATAGACGTCGCGCGTTGCCAGCGGACGCCCGGGATGGGCGAGTACGAGGTGTGCCTGCGGCAACGCGCCGAGCACCTCGACCTGGTCGCCGCGGCCTCGAGCCAGCGTCGCCTCGTCATGCAGCAGCGCCGGGACATCCGAGCCAATCTCGGCGGCGATGCGATGGAGCTCACCGCTCGAGAGTGGTGTCGGCAAGAGCTCGTTGGTAAAGCGCAGCGTGGCCGCGGCATCGGCCGAACCGCCCCCAAGACCCGCGCCGTGGGGGATGCGCTTGTCGATGTGCACATGGAAACCACCCTCGTGGCCCGCGGCTTCGCAGAGGAGTTGCAGCGCACGCGTGACGAGCGTGTCGCCGCCGGGTAAGCCGGGGCAATCAACGGTGGTGGTGGGCGCCTCGCTAATCAGCAGTACGTCGGCGAGACTGATCCGCGCAATCAGCGTCACGAGCTCGTGGTAGCCATCGGGGCGTTTGGGGCCAACGCGCAGCACGAGGTTGATTTTGGCGCAGGCGCGGACGATGGTGGCCTCGTCGGTCATGTCGGAACGACCGTGGCGGCGTCGAGCGCGTTGAGTAAGCCGGGCCACCCATCCGGTTCGATCGCCTCGGCCCGAATGCGGGGGTCACGGCCGAGCAGCACGAGCGTCTGCTCCGCTTCGGCGCGCGTGGCAATTCCCGCCATCGCGATGCCGTTGGCGAGCGTCTTGCGGCGATGTGCGAAGCCCGCGTGGACGAGGTGCACGATCCGCTCCCACGACGGCGCGAGTACGGGCCAGTCATCATGCCGTCGAAATGCCACGAGCGCCGAGTCGACACGCGGTGGTGGGTCGAACACCATGCGACCAACGGGGTGGAGGTCGGTGCGGACACAGCCGAGGCGCATCAGTACAGAGACAGCGCCGTACGCCGGGGTCGATGGCTCGGCAAACAGTCGATCGGCAATCTCGCGTTGCACCATCACGCACCAGCGATCGACCAGTGGCAGTTCGGGGATGCTGCGGAGAATCAGTGGCGTGGCGACGGAGTACGGCAGGTTCGCGACGAACGCCGTCGGTGCAGGATCGAGCTCGCCGAACGGTATCCGCATCGCGTCGCCCCACGTCAACCGCACGTTCGCGTGCTGCGCCAAGATCGCTGCGAGGTCCGGCTCGAGCGCTCGATCGATCTCGATCGCCTGCACGACCGCGGCGGCGTCTGCGAGGACGGCTGTCAGGATCCCACGGCCCGGACCAACTTCCAGCACCACATCGTCAGCGCGTACGCCCGCCCGAGCGACCGCCACGTGGGCGAGGTTCGGGTCGCGCAGAAAGTTCTGGCCGAACTTCGTCATCAGGACAGAGCGTACGCCGCGGTGGCGTTGAGCAGGACCTGGGCGGCCAGTTCGTCGCTCGAGACGCCGCGCACCTGGGCGACGGCGCGGAGCGTGTCCATCACGAAGGCGGGCTCGTTCGGCGTGCCGCGATGCGGCACCGGCGTCAGATACGGCGCGTCGGTTTCGAGCAGAATACGATCGGTGGGGCAGCGTGCTGCGGCAAGCAGCAGGTCGCTCGCCTTCGGATACGTGACGTTGCCCGCGAACGAGCACCACCAGCCGTTTTCGATCGCCTCGTCAAGGCGTTGAGGCACGGCGAAGCAGTGGAGGATGACGCGCCCCGGAGCCTCCTCAACGAGCAGCCGGAAGCAATCGTCATCAGCGTCGCGACAGTGGATCACAATCGCCTTGTCGAGCTCGCGCGCGAGTGCGAGCTGATGGCGAAACGCGATCAACTGCGTCTCGGGCGTGACGTGATCACGGAAGTAGTCGAGTCCTGTCTCGCCAATTGCGACGCAGCGGGGGTGGGTCGCGCGCTCGCGGATCTGCTGCTCGAGTTGGTCGTTCCACTGGTCGGCGCTATTCGGATGCAATCCGGCCGTCGTGTAGATCCCCGGCTCATTAAGTAGCGGCGTGACGGCACGCATCTCATCAGCATTCGAGCCGACTGTGATGATCTGCTGCACGCCGGCGGCGCGCGCGCGGCCGATCACCTCGAGTGGAGCGTCGCCACAGCTCGTCAGGTGGGTGTGCGTGTCGATCACGCCGTGTCGCTCCCGAGCGGCTCTTCGATGCGCGGAAAGAGCGGCCCGGTCGGGGCGACTTGTGCGCCCGCGGCGAGCTGGTTCGCCGCAGCCAGCTCCCAGGCCACGCTGTTCTCTGCACCAATCGCGCTGAGGATGCGTGGCGCGGTCTCGGGTAGCACGGCGGCGAGCAGGATCGCGACGGCGCGCGTGCCGTCGGCCAGCGTGTAGAGCACGCCGTCGAGCTCGGCCCCTCGCTCCGGATCCTTCGCCAGCGTCCATGGGGCGGTGTCTTCGACGAACTTGTTCAGATCACGCACCACCACCCAGGCTGCAGCAAGCGCCTCGGTGAGTTCCATCTCGGCGATGTGACGAGCGACGGCCTCCCGCGCCAGTTCGATTGAGTTCGCGATTGCCGTATCGGTGCGTGCCGCGGGGATGGCGCCACCTCGATACTTGTCGACCATCGCCGTCACGCGACTTACGAGGTTGCCGAGGTCGTTGGCGAGTTCTGCGTGATAGCGCTCGTGTACCGCGTCGTACGAGATGCCGCCGTCGACGCCGAAGCGGACGTCGCGCAGCAGGTAGTAGCGCAGCGCGTCGACGCCGTAGCGTTCGATCACGGCGAACGGGTCGAGTACGTTGCCGACCGATTTCGACATCTTGGTGTCGCGCACGGTGAGATAGCCGTGGATCATCAGCCGCTGGGGGAGCTCCATGTTGGCACCCATCAGCATCGCCGGCCAGATCACGGCGTGGAACTTGAGAATGTCTTTGGCGAGTAGTTGCCAGCGCGGTGGCCAGTAGCGCGCGGTGAGGTCCTCGCCGGGGCGTGCGTAGGACAGCGCAGAGGCGTAGTTGAGGAGCGCGTCGAACCAGACGTAACAGGTTTGTTCTGTGGCCCACGGCAGCGGCACGCCCCAGTCGACCGAAGCACGCGACAGCGAGAGGTCGTCGAGGCCACCGGCGATAAACGACCGTGC
This sequence comes from Gaiellales bacterium, assembly GCA_038911065.1. Classification (GTDB taxonomy): domain Bacteria; phylum Actinomycetota; class Thermoleophilia; order Gaiellales; family F1-60-MAGs149; genus F1-60-MAGs149. Next base: position 14,604 of record JBCKBR010000037.1, read on the forward strand.
TTCGTTCCAGCGCGAGTGCGGACTGACGAAGTTAGGCGTCGCGTCGTAATGCGCGAGCAGTGGCTCCTGGAACGCACTGAGGCGAAAAAACCAGTTCGATTCCTGCAGCCACTCGGGCGTTGTGCCGTGGTCGGGGCAGAGTCCGTCGACGAGGTCTTCTTCCTTATAGAACGCCTCGCAACCGGTGCAGTAGAGACCTTCGTAGAGACCCTCGTAGACGTGCCCATTGTCCTTCAGCGTCTGCAGAAAGTCCTGCACGAAGCGCATGTGACCTTCGTCGGTCGTGCGGATGTAGAAGTCTTGAGTCGCACCGACGTCTGCGGTCATGCGCTGGAACGCAGCGGTGTTGCGATCGACAAAGGCTTGCGGCGTAATGCCTTCCTCGGCTGCGACGCGCGCGATCTTGTCGCCGTGCTCGTCCGCGCCAGTCAGGAAGAAGACATCCTCGCCGCGTTGGCGCATGTGGCGCGCATACACGTCTGCCGCGATCGTCGTATACGCATGGCCGAGGTGCGGCTGGGCGTTGACGTAATAGATCGGCGTTGTGACGTACGCGGCGGACACAGGCGAAGGGTATCGCCGGAGGGGCGCGACGCCTGCCGCTAGTGCTTTTGGCAGTCCGAGCGTTGCCGCGCGAAGGCGTTGCGACGCCGCTCGCCGCTATGGGCGATAGAGCTCGCGGGCCGATCGGCCCGTCAGACCCGCTACGAGTCGCGCGGCGTCGCGCGCGCCGAAGCCGCGGGAGCGCAGCACGGTGAGGGCCTCCTCGATCACGGCGGGAGCGGCACCCTCGGCGGTCAGTGGCGCGAGGACGAGTGCGATCTCTCCCTTCGGCGCCGACGCGAAGCGGGCGGCGACTTCCGCAGCGGTGCCGCGCACGATCTCCTCATGCAGCTTCGTCAGCTCGCGGCAGACCGCAACACGACGCTCAGGCGCGCGCTCGGCAAGCAGCGCGAGCGTCGCAGGCAGGCGCTTCGGCGACTCGAACGCGACCAGCGTGACGCCCCAACTATCGGCCTCGTCGAGCGTCTTTCCGATCGCACCCACAGCGCGGGGGAGGAAGCCGATGAAGGCAAAGCGATCGGACGGGAGACCCGATGCGACGAGCGCGGTCGTGACGGCGTCGGCGCCGGGCAGCACCTCAACTTCGATACCAGCCGCGATTGCGGCGCGGACGGTCGCACCGCCGGGGTCGGAGACGAGCGGCATCCCAGCGTCGGTCGCGAGGCAGACGTGCTCGCCCCGCTCGAGCCGGGCAAGGATGCCGGGGATCATTGAATCCTCGCGGTGCGCCTCGATCGACGTCATCTTCACATCAATCCCCAGCAGGTGCAGTAGTTGCCCGGTGCGGCGCGTGTCCTCACACGCAACGAGGTCACACGCTGCAAACGCGGCACGCACGCGCGGTGTCAGATCGTCGAGGTTGCCAATTGGCGTTGGACAGATCGTAAGGCGTCCGCGCATAGAGGGAGGGTACGCGGTCCGATCAGGGAATACCCTGTGAGCGCATGAGTGAACGTCCCTATAAGAAGTATCAGGGCGGCAAGGCCGACGCGGACGACGAGTTCGGGGCGTCCGTCGCCGCAGGCACACCTGCGCCCGAACGGCGGGGAGCAATCGAGCTTCCCGCTCAGGCAACACCGCCGCCAATCGAGTCACCCAAGTTCAGCCGTGGGCGCATCTGGAAGCCGCGTCGTCGTCAGCCCCGATCACTGACGTTCTGGATCACCGCGATCACCCTGGTCCTGCTCGTCTTCTTGGCAGGCTGGCTCACACTCGGCCTGTTGGCACTACGCAGCTCGATCACACAGGCCAACGATCGTCTCGACCCGCGGGCGCACGCCGCACTTTCTCCTGCGGGACCGATCCTCTCAACACCAACCGCGCTGCTCATCATCGGTGTCGATGAGCGCGCCAATTCGGACACGTTGCAGGTCGTCCGCTACGACCCGCAACGACAATTAGCGGCGACGCTTTCGATCCCACGCGACCTGCGTGTGCTCGTGCCTGGGTACGGTGACGAGAGAATCAATGCGGCCTATGCCAATGGTGGAGTCGCGCTGGCAATCCAGACAGTGCAGGCCTACACGGGTCTCCAAATCGATCACGTCGCCGTGCTCGATTTCAATGGACTGGTCGGCCTCGTCGACGCGGTTGGTGGCATCACGATCGACAATCCGCGCCCGATCCGGTCGATCTTCGATGCAACGCTCGTCAAGTTCCCGGCGGGCACGATCACACTCAACGGCGAGGAGGCGCTGGCCTATTCGCGGGTTCGTAAAAACCTGCTCAACTCTGCCGATTCGGATGTTTCGCGGGGGCAACGACAGCAGATGGTGGTCAAGGCGCTGCGCGCGAAACTCGTCAGTCCGAGTGGTGCCCTCCGCCTCCGCACCGTCGCGGGTGCAATGGGCGCAGCCTTCGCAACTGACCTCTCCATGAGGGCCCTCTTCGAACTCGCCTATGTCGATCAACGCGCCTCGCGTCGACTGCGCTGCAACCTTGGTGGCACGCCGGCAGCGTTGGATGGGCAGGACGTACTGATTCCCGATGGCTCGGGCAATCGTCGTGTGCTCGGCGAGTTCCTCGGTAACCAGGCCGTCCAGCCGCCCGCATCACGCTCGATATTCGCGGCCCAATGTCGTACAGCTTGACCCCGAGACCGAATCAGCCGACTAGCGTTTTCGGCTAGCATCAGGGCACTTGGCGGAGTAGCTCAGTTGGTTAGAGCAGCGGAATCATAATCCGCGTGTCGTAGGTTCGAGTCCTACCTCC